>NZ_SMKP01000151.1:0-26770 GCF_004349015.1 Nonomuraea diastatica | reverse complement strand
GGGTGGCGCGGCGGTGGCGGGTGGCCGCCGTGCTGGCGGTGGTCGCGCTCGTGCCCGTCGCGCTGGCCGTGGCGGTGGTGCGGTCCGGCGCTTGACACATCCCGCGGCGGGGAGGACGTTGTTCCATATACGGAACACGCTCGCTCGCGGAGGTGCTGTCATGCGGCCCAACTCCCGGTTCGCGCACGTTCAGCCGTTCGACATCGACAAGGTGGCGGCCGCCGCCGGATCCGACGCCGACGTGCTGCGCATGGAGAACCTCGACACCGACGTCCCGCCCCCGCCCGCCGCCGTCGCCGCGACAAGGGAGTCGCTGGCGGCGGGCACGGGCAACAGCTGGCTGCCGTTCACCGGCCTGCCGGAGCTGCGCGAGGCGATCGCGGCCGACCTGCGCGTACGCACCGGGCTGGACTTCGACCCCCTCCGCCAGATCACCATCACCTCGGGCGGCACGTCGGCGGTCATGCCCGTGCTGCTGGCCACCACCGAGCCGGGAGACCCGGTGGTGCTGACCGACCCGACGTACGCGGGGCTGCTCCAGCGTGTACGGTTGTCCGGCGCACGCCCGCACCTCGTGCCGCTGCGCGTGGACGGCGGCTTCTGGAGGCTGGACAGGCAGGCACTCGACGAGGTCCGGACGGCGGCCGCCCTGCTGCTGATGAGCCCGTCGATGCCGTCGGGCGTGGTCCTCGACCGCGACGACTGGGCCGCGGTCGCCCGGGCCTGCGAGCGCACCGGGGCCTGCCTGATCTACGACGCC
Source organism: Nonomuraea diastatica (assembly GCF_004349015.1). NCBI lineage: Bacteria > Bacillati > Actinomycetota > Actinomycetes > Streptosporangiales > Streptosporangiaceae > Nonomuraea > Nonomuraea diastatica. The sequence continues at coordinate 26,010 of NZ_SMKP01000151.1, read as the reverse complement.
GCCATGGAGCGCATCGTCTTCGACGGGCATCCCCGCGTGCACCCGTGCCAGGTGGACGGGCTGGCCGGGCGGACGATCATCATCGGCTCGGTGTCGAAGGAATATCGCATGATCGGCTGGCGTATCGGCTGGATCGCGGGCCCCCAGGACATCATGGCCCGGATCATGGTGGCGGTCATCTACAACACCACCGTGGCCAGCGGCTTCCACCAGATCGGCGCCGCCGCCGCCCTCAAGGAGCCGTCGGGCGTGGCCGAGGCGGTGGCCGAATACCAGGCCCGCCACGACACGGTGGTGCAGCAGCTCGACGGACTGCCCGTGGTCCGGGCCGGCGGCGGCTGGTCCTGCCTGGTGGACGCCGAGGCCCTGGGCATGACGGCGGCCGGCCTCTCCGCCCGCCTCCTCGAACGCGGCCGCGTCGCCGCCACCCCGATGACCGCGTGGGGTGAGACGGTCGCCCCCCGCTACGTGCGCCTCGTCTACAGCAACGAACCCGTGCACCGCCTGGCCGACCTCCGCGCCCGCTTCACCACGTCCCTCTGACCACGCCCCGTCCAACGCCCACAGCAGTCCGGCGCCCGCACCCGTGCGGTGCTGTTTTGCGCCGGGTCCGCGCGGTGCTGTTTTGCGCCGGGTCCGCGCGGTGCTGTTTTGCGCCGGGTCCGCGCGGTGCTGTTTTGCGCCGGGTCCGCGCGGTGCTGTTTTGCGCCGGGTCCGCGCGGTGCCGGTCAGATGCGGAGCAAAGTCTTGCCGGTTACGCCGCGCGCCTCGATGGCGGCGTGCGCCGCGGCGGCCGACTCCAGGGGGAACGTCGCGCCGATGACGGGACGCAGGCGCCCGGCGGCGGCCAGCGTGAGCGCCTGCCGGGCCAGCTCGCGCATGTCCGTCGCGGGCCAGGCGACCGCCGTCACGCGCGGGTCGGGCGTCGTCATCGGGCCGCCCGCCATGCCGTACACGCTGATCCTGCCCCCGTCCTTGAGCAGCCCCTGAGCGGCCGCGCCGGTCTCGCCGCCGACGCCGTCGAAGACCACGTCCAGCCCGCCGGTGGCCGCGCGGACCGGCTCCGTCCAGTCTGGGTCGGTGTAGTCGACGGTCAGCTCGGCCCCCAGGCCGGCCGCGAGGTCACGCTTGGCGGCGCTGCTCGCGGCGCCGACGACGCGGGCTCCGGCGTCGCGGGCGAGCTGCACGAGCAGGCTCCCCACACCACCGCCTGCGGCCTCCACCAGCACCCACTCGCCGGGCCGGGGCGCCGCGGCGGTCGCCAGGCCCACCGCGGTGCGTCCGTCGGCGAGCAGCGCCACCGCGGCCTCGGGCGACAGGCTCTCCGGGATGGGGATGAGGTCGTCGGCGCTGGCCACCGCGAGCTCCGCGTAACCTCCGTAACCGCCGAGCGTGCTCACCACCCGCGTGCCGGCCAGCGCGGGGTCGACGTCTTCGCCCGTGGCCAGCACGGTGCCCGCCACGCCGTTGCCCAGGATCGCGGGCAGCTCGGCCGACCGCGGCCCGCGACCACCCCGCACCTGCGTCTCCACGAACGTGATGCCCGCCACCACGACCTTGATCAGCACTTGCCCCGGCCCGGCGACCGGGTCGGGTATTTCCTCCAGGACCAGTGCCTCCGGCCCTCCGCACTGCCGCACCACCACCGCGCGCATGCCACAACCTCCCTTAATCGGAGCGATTCGCTCCGACAAGTGTAACGGAGCTGTTCGCTCCGGAATATCCTGGACGCCATGAGCAGACGCGGCCGGCAGGCCGAGGCGGCGCGCAACGATCTGCGCCTGTTGCGGGCGGCGCACGAGGTGTTCACGACGCAGGGGTTCGACGCGCCGGTGTCGGCCATCGCCAACCAGGCGGGCTTGGGCATGGGCAGCCTCTACCGCCGCTACCGCACCAAGGAGGAGCTGCTCCAGCGCCTGTGCCTGATCGCAATGGAGCGTGCCGTGGCGGCGGCGGAGGACGGGCTGGCCCAGGCCGATCCGTGGGACGGCCTGGTCCTGTACGTACGCACGTGCGTGGAGTTCCGTTCCGGCGCGCTGGCCCCGATCGCGGGCACCATCGAGGTGACCGGCGAGATGTGGCGGGTGGCCAGGCTGGCGGAGGAGGTCGCCGACCGGCTCGTCACCAGGGCGCACGAGGCGGGCGTGCTCAGGAGCGACGTGACGGCGCTGGACATCTCGCTGCTCATGGAGCAGTTCAGCCGCCCGGCCCCAGGCCCGCTCGACGAGGAACATTGCAAGGTCAGGGAGCGCCTGCTGGCCATCGCGCTCGACGGCCTGCGCGCGCCCGGCGCCACCGAGCTGCCAGGAGATCCGCCGAGCGCCGAGTGGTACGAAGGACGATGGGGGAGCGCGCCGTAGGTCTACGGTGGGGTGCGTGTCGTTCAACGAGCTGCTCCGTGACCTCGATGTCAGCGCCAGCGTCCAGGCCGCCGGCATCAGACGCGGCTACGGCGGGCCGCCCGCCCGCCAGGTGAGCATCAGGTCCGGCATGGCACGCCTGCGCTGCGCCTCCCTGCTCAAGCCCCTGTACGCGTGGGTGAGCGCGGGCCGCATCCCCGACGCCGAGCGGTGGCGCCGTCACGCCGAGCCCGCCGTGGTCATCTCGTCCAACGCCGACACGCTCAACCTGTGGCTGGCCATCGGCCCCGGCGTCATCCTCGACGACATCCGCCGGCGCACGGGCGTGGCCTGGTCACCGCCGAACGGCGACCCGTCCAGGTTCGGCTCGGTCGAGGTCGCCGCCGACGAGGTCGCGACCGCGTACGCGGTGCTCGCCCAGGCCGGGGCGGCGGGCGATCCGGCCGCGGCGACCGTCATGGAGTGGATGCGGCAGGTGGAGGGGGCGCAGACGTTCGGAGCGCGTGAGGCGACGCGCTCGCCGGAGGCCGCGGTCAAGTGCGGCTGGTACGGCGCTCCCGATGAGACCTGCCTGCGCACGCACGCCGTGACCGTCCTGCCCAGGGGCGGCACGCGCACCACCGTGGCCGTGGCGCTGACCGCGCTGCCCTACACCCGCCCGCGCGAACGGGCGCTCTACCAGGAGCAGGTCAACCAGGGGCTGTCCGTGGAGGCCGAGCACGAGAAGGTGGCCGGCACGCTGCTGCGCGGGCTGCTGGCGGCGACGCTGGCGGAGCTGGGCCACTCGTCGGGAGGCGACACGTGAGGTTCACGGTTCTGGGCGGATGCGGCGCCTGGCCGGCGGCGGGTCAGGCGTGCAGCGGATACGTCATCGAGGAGGAGGGCTTCCTGATCTACGTCGACCCCGGCTACGCCACGCTGCCCAGGCTGCTGGAGCGCTGGCCGGCCGGCGAGGTCGACGCGGTGCTGGTCACCCACGGCCACCCCGACCACTGCGCCGACCTCAACCCGCTGTTGCGTGCCCGCGCGCTCGCCGGCCGGCCCGTTCCCCCGCTGCCCGTCCACGCTCCGCCGGGCGCGCTCGACGCCGTCCTGGCGCTGGATGACCGGCGCATGCTGGCCGGCGGCTTCGTGGCGCACGAGCTTGCGCCCGGCGTTCCGCGGCACCTCGGGCCTTTCCGCCTCGACCCCTTCGACCTGCCGCACCACGTGCCCAACGCGGGGCTGCGGCTGAGCGCCGGCGACCGGGTGATCGCCTACACCGGCGACACGGGACCGTCCGGCTCTTTGATGGCGTTGGCGAAGGATGCGGACTTGCTCGTGGCAGAGGCGACATATCCGGAACGGGTGCCGGATGAGGATGCGCCCTACCTGTCCAGCGCTCTCGACGCGGGCCGCACCGCGGCGTCGGCCGGCGCGGCCCGGCTGCTGCTCACCCACCTGTGGCCGGACACCGCGCCCGAGCCCGCGCTGGAAGCGGCCGCCACGTCCTACGACGGCCCGCTCGCGCTCGCGTCCGCGGGCGTCACCGTGGATCTGCCGTGAGCGCTGCCACGACCTCCGCCAGCAGGGGAGGCTCGATCCCCTCGGGCAGTTCCTCGGCCCAGGCATAGCCGCGGAAGACGTGGCGTTCCTCCTCTGTGAGCGCCTTGGGGACCACCTCGGGACGGACCTCGTCGAACACCGCCAGGAAGAACGGCTCCGTCTTCACGTACCGGACTCCGAGCCACGAGAAGTCCCGTCCGACCTCGACGCATCTGCCGGACACGGCCGAGCCCGGCAGTCCGGTCTCCTCGGTCAGCTCGCGTTTGGCCGCCTCCAGCGCCGTCTCGCCGGGGTCGATGCCGCCGCCCGGCGGCTCCCAGACGTCCACCCGGCTGACCGGGTCGTACCAGTGCATGAGCAGCACCCGGCCGTCACGGTCGAGACAGACGACGCGCGCCGCGGGGCGGTCACTGACGCTCTCCTGTGGGGGGTTCATCCGGAAAGAGACTACCCGGGACGTTGGGGCAGGGCGCGAAGCGCGTCTGGTCGCGCACGGATCTGTCCCGCGTCAGCGCTTCATCGCACCGTCGGCGATCGCGTCGGCCGCGTCGCCGATGGACACGCCCACGATCTCCAGGCGGCGCACCAGCTCGCGCTGCTTCATCGCGTCCGCGGTGAGCTCTCCCGAGAAGATCCGCGAGATCTCGTACTGGTACATCCGCCGGATGGCCCCGCCCGCCTTCTTCGCCTCCAGCGCGTCCTGCACCACCACGGAGGGCCGGGAGGCGAGGTCGCGGACGGCGTTCTCCAGGGCGTCGATGCCGACGATGACCTGGTCGAGCAGGGGGGTGAAGCGGATCTGGTCGGGCACCCGGTAGAGATGGGACTCGCGGACGAAGTCCCGCAGCGAGTCGAGCACGTCGTCGATCGAGCGCGACAGCCTGAACAGGTCCTCGCGGTCGATGGGCGTGACCAGGGCCGTCTTGAGCTCGTCGACGAGCCTGGCCCGTTCCTCGTCGCCGAGGTGCTCGATCGCGCGCATCTGCTCATGCGCGCCTGTCCTGCCCACCTCACCGCCGATCATGGCCATGGCCAGCCACGCGCCCTCCTTGGTGGCCTCCAGCTGCCCGAGCAGCGCCTCCGTGAGCGCGCTGTCCATACGACCGGTCATGAGGTCGCGGATCCGCCGCAGCCGCTTCACGGCCCGGCCGCCTTCGATGCGCAACGGCGCTCCACCGCTCGCCCTCCGTTCATGACAGTTCCACGCTCGCGATCCCCTTCACCATCGACGCCAGTGCCCAGCCGAGCAGCCCGCTCGCCGGCAGGGTCAGCAGCCAGGCAACAACGATCTTGACGGCGGCGTACCAGCGGACCCGGCCGCCGCCCTGCGCGACGCCCGCGCCGATGAGCCCGCCGGCGATGGACTGGGTCATGCTCACCGGCATGCCGGCGGCCGCGGAGGCGATCACCGCCGAGCCCGCGGCCAACTCGGCCACGACTCCGTGCGGGGGGCGAGAGGCGATGATCTCGCGGCCGAGCGTACGGCCCGCCTTCGGCAGGCCGTACAGGGTGCCGAGGCCGAACAGGACGGCCACCAGCGACGTGTACGTCAGCGGCGCGCCCGTGAAGCCCAGCGCGATCATGAACACGGCCAGCATCTTCTGCCCGTCGTTGGCCGCGTACGCGAGGGTCTGGAGCAGGAAGCCCGCCCAGTGCCAGCGCGGCAGCGCGCGAGCCGTGGTCACCGAGACCAGGACCCGGATGAGCGCCCAGGCCAGCATGCCTCCCGCGAAGGGAGCCGCCAGCCCGAACGCCAGCACCAGCCCCACCGACCCGGCCGAGACCGGCAGCCCCCAGCCCAGCCCCGCGCCGGTGAGACCGCCCACGACGGCGAGCGTGAGGCTGGTCGGCCGGCCCTTCGCGCTGAGCACGGTCACCACGATCAGCGCCGAGACCACCGCGCACGTCGTCGCGAGCCGCCCGCCCGGCTCGTCGAAGGTGGCCAGCCGGGTCACGAACGTGAGCGCCACCTGGTGCGTGACCAGCGGAACCAGCGCCACCATCAGCACGAGCACGAGAACACCGGTCGCCGGGCGCACCGTGGGCAGTTTGAGGCCCGTCGCCAGGACGGCGCCACCGTCGTTGACCCCGGAAACGACGGCGAACAGACCGGCGACCACGATCAGCACGACGGCGTCCAACGGCAAGCGCTCCATCCCGGCCCGCCCTGCACAGGCGGGGCCAGCTCGATCCCGGCACTCATGGCGGAAAGACGACTGCCCCGTGACCCCCGGATACAGTCTTTCCTCGATGACCACGAACTACCCGCGTTCGTGTGGAAGATGGATGAAGACCCCATTATGAGGCTGCTTGCCCGGCAGACACCCGTGGGGTCAACCCCTGATCAACCGCTCATGACCAGACACTTCGCCGCCCTCGGCCGCACAGTGGAAGCCCATCGCGGCAGGTACTCTCGGACGTGGCCGCCTCGGTTGTACGCTGCCTGCACGACCGCAAGGCGCCCGCTGCCCCCACGCCCGCGAGAGTGAAGGCATGACCGATCCCGCCGAGTACATCCTGACGTTGTCGTGTCCCGACCGGCCCGGTGTGGTGGCCGCGGTCTCCGGCCTGCTGGCCGGGCGCGGTTGCACCATCATCGAGAGCCAGCAGTTCGGAGACAGGGCCGCCCAGCGGTTCTTCATGCGCGTGCAGTTCGCGGGCCCGCTGGGCGAGGACGAGATCACCAGCGCCTTCGCCGCGCTCGCGCCCGACTTCGCCATGGAGTTCAGGGTGCGCGACGTGGCGAGAAAGCCGCGAGTGCTGATCATGGTCAGCAAGTTCGACCACTGCCTGAACGACCTGCTCTACCGGGTGCGGGCCAAGTCGCTCGACATCGAGATCGTCGCGGTGGCCTCCAACCATCCCGACCTGCGCCCGCTCACCCAGGCGCACGGCATCGACTATCACCACCTGCCGATCACGCCCGAGACCAAGGCCAGGCAGGAGGCCGAGGTGCTGGCGCTGGTCGAGCACTATCAGGTCGACCTGGTGGTGCTGGCCCGCTATATGCAGGTGCTGTCGGAGGAGCTCTGCGAGAAGCTGGCGGGCCGGGCCATCAACATCCACCACTCGTTCCTGCCGTCGTTCAAGGGCGCCAGGCCCTATCGCCAGGCGCACGACCGCGGGGTCAAGCTGATCGGCGCCACCGCCCACTATGTGACCTCCGACCTCGACGAAGGGCCGATCATCGAGCAGGAGGTGGCCAGGGTCAACCACAGCCACTCGCCCGAGGACCTCGCGGCCATCGGGCGTGACGTGGAGTGCGTGGCGCTGGCCAGGGCCGTCACGTGGCATGTCGAGCAGCGTGTGCTGCTCGACGGGCACAAGACCGTCGTCTTCCCCCGCTGAGCTCTTCCAACGCTCGCCGATGGCGCCGACGAGCACGCGCGGACCCGGGGAGGGAGAGATCGTGGGTCACGCCCCCCAGATCGTGGCAGGCGCCATCGCGACCTGTCAGGGCCGGTAGGTCCCGAAGTACCACGCGTTGCCCTCCGGGTCCGCGCAGCCGTACTCGCGTGACCCGTACGGCTGGTCCACGAAATCCATGGTGATGCGGGCCCCCGCGGCCCTCGCGCGGTCGTGATGGGCGTCGACGTCGTCGGCCGCGACGTAGATCCCCGGCCCGCCGGGCTCACCTTGGCCGATCATGATGATGTCGTCCCCGACGATCAGTTCGGCGTGGTTGACGGCGCCCTCGTCGTTCTTGGCCACCTCGTGCACCCTGAACCCGAACGCGGTGGTCAGGAAGTCGAGTGCGGCCTGGCAGTCGTGGTATCTGGCCAGTGCGTATACGGTTCTGCTCATATGCCTGAGTGTGCCCACTCCGAGGGCTCGGGTCTTGGATAAATCTGACCGGGCGTCACGTCGCCCAGCACCCGGAACTCACGGTTCATGTGGGCCTGGTCGTAGAAGCCGCACTCCGCGGCCACCCGCGCGATGGAGGCGCCCGCCTGCAACAGCCGTGCCGCCCTGCCGAACCTGATCACCCGCGCGGCCGTCTTCGGCGTGAGCCCGATCTGGTCGTGGAAACGGGCGACGAGATGGCGATGGCTCCAGCCGAGCGACTCGGCCAGCGACGACACGCTCAGGCCGCCTCCCGACTCCAGCAGCCGGGCCCACGCCCACGGCAGCTGGTGAAGCGGTCGCCGAGCCCGCCCGCGAACGCCGAGACCCGCTGCCCCTGCACCTCCATCGGCGTTCCGAAGGCGAGGATCAGCACGGCCCCCGGCATCGCCATCTCGGACCTGGTCACCGGCTCGGCGTATCGCTCGCTGTAGGCGCACAGGCGCGTCACGTAGGGGCGCAGGAGGGCGCTGGGGACGGCCTCGACCATGGCCGGCTCCAGCGCGCTCATGGTGTCGAGGCTACAAGCCGGTGTGCCGTGCCAGGAAGCTGAGCGTGTCGGCCGACAGGTCGACCGTCCTGCTCACCGAGCGGGCGCCGTGGCCCACCTCCGTCTCGTTGCGCAGCAGCACGGGACGCTCGCTCGTCGTGGCGTGCTGGAGCGCCGCGCACATCTTCCACGCGTGCATCGGGTGCACGCGTGTGTCGGACTGGAAGACGGTGAAGAGCGTCGCGGGATAGGTGACCCCCTCCTTGACGTGGTGGTAGGGCGAGTAGGCCCGCAGCCAGGCGAACTGCTCGGGGTCGTCGGCGGAGCCGTATTCGACGTTCCAGGTGGCGCCGAGCCCGAACTTCTCGTACCTGATCATGTCGAGCAGCGGCGCGGAGCAGACGACGGCGGAGTAGAGGTCGGGGCGCTGCGTCAGCGCGGCGCCCACGAGCAGGCCGCCGTTGGAGCCGCCGGAGATGCCGAGCTGCTCCTTCGTGGTGACGCCGGTGGCGATGAGGTGCTCGGCGGCCGCGTGGAAGTCGTCGAACACGTTCTGCTTGTCGGCCAGCATGCCCGCGCGGTGCCACTCTTCGCCCTCCTCGCCGCCGCCGCGCAGGTTGGCGATGGCGTAGACGCCGCCCGCCTCCACCCAGGCCAGGATCGAGGCGGAGTAGCCGGGCGTCATGGACAGGCCGAAGCCGCCGTAGCCGTAGAGGATCGTGGGGCGGGGGCCGGAGGCCTCGCCGGCCGGAGAGATGATCAGCATGCGGACGTCGGTGCCGTCGTGAGACTGGTAGACGACCTGCGACGTGCGGACCTCCGGCACCTCCACCGCGCCGGGGGAGGCGGCCCAGAGCGTGGTCTCGCCCGTGCGGGCGTCGTAGCGCTGGATGGTGGGCGGCGTGGTGTTGTCGGTGTAGCCGAACCACGCCTCGTGGCCGCCCTCGGGACGCTCGGCGATGCCGCCGATGGAGCCGAGGCCGGGCGCGGGCACCTCGCCCACGCGCTCTCCGGTCTCGAGGTCGTGCACGGTGATCTCGCTGATGGCGTGGCGGGTCCAGCCCACCAGCATGACCGGGCGCTCGAGGTCGTCGAGGATCGCGAAGTCGCTCAGCACCGCCTCGGGGTCCTCGGGGACGAGGTCGCGCCAGGTCTCGAACGCCGGCGCGGCCGGGTCGGCGAGGCACACCCTGCCTCGCGGCGCGTCGCGGTCGGTGTGGACGTAGAGGCGGCCGTCGCGGCCGAACACCAGCGCCGCCTGCGCGTCCACGCCCTCCTGCACCACCCGCAGCTCGGGCCGGTCGGCGGGGGACTCCGTCAGGTCGGCCACCCAGATGTCGTTGCGCGGCGCGGTGCCTTCGTGGGCCGAGACCTGCAGCCAGCGCCCGTCACGCGAGACGGAGACGCCGTAGTAGTTGGTCATCTTCAGGTTCTGCCCGAAGATCATCACGTCGTCCTCGGTGGAGGTGCCGACGCGGTGGAGGTAGACGCGGCGGTGGAACTGCGTCTCGTTCTCCGGCACCTCGGTGCTCGGCAGCCGGCGTACGTAGTAGAAGGCATCCCCGCCGGGCAGCCAGGCGACGGGGGAGTAGCGGCAGCGGTCGATGGGCCCCTCGACGCGCTGCCCCGTCGCGACGTCCATGACGTAGAGGACCGACTCCTCGTTGCCGCCCACCGAGAGCTGGTAGGCGAGCAGGCGGCCCTCCTTGTCGGGCTGCACCGCGTCGAGCGTGGTGAGACCGGAGGAGTCGATGTCGATGGGGTCGATCAGCGCCCGCTCGGTGCCGTCGGGCTCGACGACGTAGTAGACGGCGTGCTCCTGGTCGGGGGTGCGGCGCGTGAAGAAGTGGCGTCCGCCGCGCCAGGCGGGCACGCCCACCGAGCCCGACCTGAGCAACTCGGCGATGCGGCTCTTGAAACGTTGCGGACCGCGCTCCCGGCTGAACAGCTCGGCCTGCGCGAGCAGCCATCCCTTGGTCTCGGGACCGTCGGGGTCCTCGAGCCACCGATAGGGGTCGGGCACGGGTGTTCCGTGCAGGATGTCACTGGTTTCTTCGCGTCGTGCGGTCGGGTACGGCTCTCGCGTCATGCCAGGAACCCTATGCCAACGGGGATGCGTAAAGCGCTGGTCGAGCGGGCATAAAACGTACCGTGCGTCCCTTTAGTCAGTCCGTCGGATGCTTTTGGGGTGGCGGGGACCACGGTGCAAACGCCAGACTTGGTGACAGGACGGTGCCGTGGTGACCATCCGCTGGGCCGTCCGGCGGAGGTCCACGTGACGGAAGCACGAGTGCCCCAGGAGGGGCCGACAGGCGGGACATGCTGCGGCATGTCCCCTTTGATACGCGCGCAGCAGGGAGAGGCCCGATGATGCGCCAAGTCCTGCTGCTCAATGCCACCTACGAGCCACTGACCACCCTCTCGCTGCACCGGGCCATCGTGCTGGTGCTGCGGGAGAAGGCCGACGTCGTGCACCGCGACGGCCGGGGCGCGGTGCTGCGTTCCGCGAGCCGTACGCTCGACGTCCCTTCGGTGATCAGGCTCCGCAGATATGTCCGCATTCCCTACCGGTCGCGCATCCCTCTGACCAGGGCCGCCCTCATGCGGCGCGACGACTACCGCTGCGCCTACTGCGGGCAGCGGGCCGAGACCATCGACCACGTCGTCCCACGGTCCAGGGGAGGCACGCACACCTGGGAGAACTGCGTCGCCTCGTGCACCACCTGCAACCACAGGAAGGCCGACAAATACCTGGAGGAGCTGGGGTGGACGCTCCGCGTCAGCCCGGCGGTGCCACGGGGCGCCCACTGGAGGCTCATCGGCGCCTCGCTCGTCGGAGACCCGCAGTGGGCGCCCTACCTCGAGGCCGCGGCCTGAAAGGTTTTGATGCGGGAGTTCGCGTCCTGACAACATGAGCAGGCATGTGGACCTTCACCGCAGAGGTTGAGGAGTACGCCGCGGTCGCCGAGCCCTTCCTGCTCGGCGACCCGGTGCGCAACACCGTTCCGCTGACCGTCCTGGCCAACCTGCGCGCGGGCCTGCCCGCCAAGGATCCGCTCTTCGGCTGGTGGACGGTGGACGACGAGGTCCGCGGCGCGGTCTTCCGCACCCCGCCGCATCCCATCGGCCTCTTCTCAATGCCTGTCGAGGCCGTCGCGCCCCTGGTCGAGGCGCTCGATCGCGAGCTGCCCGCGCTCGTTGGCCCCGTCGAGCTGACCTCCGAGGCCATACGGCTGCTCGGCAAGCCCAGCAGGGTGGTGCCGGAGCGGCTCTACAGCCTCGCCGCGCTCACCGTGCCCGACGTGCCGGGCCGGGGCAGGATCGCCGTCCCCGGCGACTTCCCGCTGCTGGTGAGCTGGTATCACGCATTCCACGACGAGGTGGAGATGCCCGCGGCCGACCTGGCCGAGCGGACGGCGCAGCGGCTGGCGCGCCGCGAGCTGTTCGTGTGGGAGGTGGACGAGGCGCCGGTGTCGTTCGCCGGGCTCTCACCGGCGGCCGGCGGGGTCTGCCGCATCGGGCCCGTCTACACACCGCCTTCGTGCCGCAGGCGCGGCTACGGCGCCGCCATCACGGCGTTCGCCAGCCAGACGGGCCTGGCCGAGCGGTGCGACCATGTCGTGCTCTTCACCGACCTGGACAACCCGACGAGCAACGCCATCTACCAGGCCATCGGCTACGAGCCGGTGTCCGACTACGCGCATCTCACCTACTGACGGTGAGGCGCGGCAGCCCTTGGCGGCCGCACGGCCGGCGGCGGTAAACTCGGCTCATGCCGCGATACGACTTCCGCTGCCGCGCCTGCGGCTCCACGTTCGAGGTCTCCCGCTCCATGTCGGCCTCCAACGACCCGGCCACCTGCCCCGAGGGCCACGACGACACGGTGAAGCTGCTGTCCACGGTGTCCATGACGGGCGGCGCGGCCGCACCCCAGGGGGGCGGCTGCTGCGGCGGCGGCTGCTGCTCCTGAGGGTCACGCACTGGTCGCGCTCGGCAGGGTGAGCGCGACCACCGCCGGCCGGCCTCGGGCACGCCCCGGACGCGCATGTGCGGAAGCCTGCCGTGCCCCGAGCCCAACGGCCGGGGCACGGCAGGTCAGACAAGCGGCAAGGCTCTCACGCGGCCCTGGCGCGCTTGCGGCGCTGGAACGGCAGGAACCGGTCCGCGAGATGCGGCCGGGACGGCGTGAGCGTGGGTTCGACCGCGATGATCCGGTCGAACCTGAACGCCCTGATGGCCCGGCGCATCCTGCACACGCCGACCAGATACCAGTATTCGCGGTGGACCAGGCAGGTCACCGGCTCGACGTCGCGCGCGGTGACGGTGCCGTAGGCGTCGCGGTAGTGGAGGCGGATCATGAGGCGGCTGGTGATGGCGTCGGCCATGAGCCTGGCCCGGGAGGCGACGTCGACGGGCAGCGGCTCGGTGAGGGTCGCGAGGGTGGTGGAGATGACGTCGTCGTCGAGCTCCAGGTGCTCGAGCGCGTGCTGCAGGCCACGCCTGGCGGTGACGGCCTGCGGACCCGCTCCGAGGTGGGCGAGGGAGAGGGCGAGGGCGGCGATCTCGGCGGTCGTCAGCGGGCGAGTATCGTGCTTCACGACTGTCGTCATACCCCAAGAATAGGGACGACCACCGACAATTTTCGAAAATCTGTGCGGCGAGGGAAGAGCCTGTACGGCAGGCGAGAACCCGGTCGCCTGCCGTACAGAGGCAGCGCTTATCGCGACAGCTGCGACAGGTCGCGCGAGGCACCCGTGGACGCGGACGTCGTCATCGCCGCGTAGGCCTGCAGCGCCACAGTGACCGGCCGGTCGCGGTCGCGCGGACGGAAGCGGCCGAGCTCGGCCAGCAGCCGCTCGCGCCGGGCAGCCAGCTCGGCCTCGGCCACCCGCAGCTCCATCGACCGGTTGGGGATGTCGATGTCGATGATGTCACCGTCTTCGACCAGCGCGATCGTGCCGCCCTCGGCCGCCTCGGGCGAGGCGTGGCCGATCGACAGCCCCGAGGTGCCGCCGGAGAAGCGCCCGTCGGTGACGAGGGCGCAGGCCTTGCCCAGGCCCCGGCCCTTGAGGAAGGAGGTCGGGTAGAGCATCTCCTGCATGCCGGGCCCGCCCTTGGGGCCTTCGTAGCGGATGACCACCACGTCGCCCTCCTTGACGCGCCCGCCCAGGATGCCCTCGACGGCCTGCTCCTGCGACTCGAACACCACCGCGGGCCCGCTGAACTTCCAGATCGACTCGTCGACCCCTGCCGTCTTCACCACCGCGCCGTCACGCGAGATGTTGCCGTAGAGGACGGCCAGCCCGCCGTCGGCGGTGTAGGAGTGCTCCATGTCGCGGATGCACCCCTCCGCCCGGTCGAGGTCGAGGGAGTCCCAGCGGTTGTCCTGCGAGTAGGCCTTGACCGTGCGCACGTTGCCGGGCGCCGCGTGCCACAACTCCAGGGCCTCCGGCAGGACCGACGGCGAGCGCACGTCCCAGCGGGCCAGCACGTCGGCGAGCGTGCCGCCGTTGACCGTGGACATGTCGCGGTGCAGCAGGCCGGCCCGGTCGAGCTCGCCCAGGATGGCCGGGATGCCGCCGGCGCGGTGCACGTCCTCGACGTGGAACTTGCTCGTCGCCGGGGCGACCTTGCACAGGCAGGGCACCCGCAGCGAGATCTCGTTGATCTCCTTGAGCCCGAAGTCGACCTCGGCCTCGCGGGCCGCGGCCAGGATGTGCAGGATCGTGTTGGTCGAGCCGCCCATCGCCACGTCGAGCGTCATCGCGTTCTCGAAAGCCTCGCGGGTCGCGATCGAGCGCGGCAACACCGACTCGTCGCCTTCCTCGTAGTAGCGGCGGGTGATCTCCACCAGCTGCCGGCCGGCGTCCTCGAACAGCGTCTTACGGGCCTTGTGCGTGGCCAGGATCGTGCCGTTGCCGGGCAGCGCCAGGCCGATCGCCTCGGCCAGGCAGTTCATGGAGTTGGCGGTGAACATGCCCGAGCAGGAGCCGCACGTCGGGCAGGCGGCCTCCTCCATCTCCAGCAGGTCGGCGTCGGAGACGGACTCGTCGGCGGCGGCGATCATCGGGTCGATCAGGTCGAGCTTCCTGCCCGGAGTCTTGCCGGCCTCCATGGGCCCGCCGGAGACGAAGACCGTCGGGATGTTCAGCCGGAACGCCGCCAGCAGCATGCCCGGCGTGATCTTGTCACAGTTGGACACACAGATCAGCGCGTCCGCGCAGTGGGCGTTGACCATGTACTCGACCGCGTCGGCGATCAGCTCGCGCGAGGGCAGGGAGTAGAGCATGCCGCCGTGGCCCATCGCGATGCCGTCGTCGACCGCGATCGTGTTGAACTCGCGGGGGATGCCGCCGGCCTCCCTGACGGCCGACGCCACCACGTCGCCCACCTCGCGCAGATGTACATGGCCGGGAACGAACTGCGTGAAGCTGTTGGCCACCGCGATGATGGGCTTGCCGAAATCGCCCCCGGCTACGCCGGTCGCCCGGAGCAGGGCCCGGGCACCGACCATGTTCCTGCCGTGGGTGACTGTACGTGACCTGAGGGCCGGCATTGCGCTTCTCCCATCGCTAGCAAGTCTTCACATGTTACGGCCACCGCCCGGCAACTGAGACGCCTGTCCATGCATCGGACTGCTGCCGCCCCGCCCGCACCATGACGAGGGACGGGCGGGCCGTACGAGGAGGCCGCTCCGAGGGGCGTTCAGCCTGCGGCGATGGGAGAGAAGCCGGCGGTTGAACGCGCAGCCACCAGGTGGCTCAGTCTTCGCCGTAGCGGGCCGGAAGCACCTGGGCGGCGATGTCGTAGATCCGGTCGATCTCGCCCTCGGTCAGCGCCCGCTCCCGCTTGGTGATCCACTTGCGGGCGCGGTCGCCCTGGTAGACGTCCACGCCGCGGATCGTCATGATCTTCCACGGCACCTGCGGCCCGTAGATGGCAAGGGAGGGCACGACCGAGACCTCGCGGCCGAACGACTTGCTGATCAGCTCGCTCGCCTGCGACGCCTCCCACTTGGCCTCGTTGATGCGGGGCTTCATGTCGAACGGCCCGTGGAAGAGCTTCTTGCCCATCTGCACACGCACGGGCAGCCGCTTGTCCCACTTCTCGGAGTCGACCGCGTACACGCCCGTCGGGCCCACCACGAGGTGGTCGATCTGGGCCTCGCTGTCCGGGATCGCCCTGGCGTGCAGCGTGCGGTAGCCGTTGCGCTCGAGCTTGCGCAGTTGCGCCTCGGTGCGGCGCTCGGCCACGGACGTGCGCCGCCACGCCGGCACGGAGGAGCTGGAGCGCGCCCGATAGATCGCCTCCGCGATGGCCGCGAGCACGCCTCCGGTCACACCGGCCCGCCAGTCGCCCACGAGGAAGCCCACGACGAGGCCGACGACCACCGCGAGGATCGCGCGGTTGCGCAGGCGGCGGACCCGCGGCTGCTGCAGCAGGCTGCGCACGGACACGCGCTTGACCGGCGCGTATGTGGAGGTGGGCGCCGAAGGCTTCGCGGCGGCGGTCTGCTCGCTTTCTGGCTTGTCGCTCACCCAGATGGGTGACGCGTTGTGACCGTCTTCTCGCTGGATGTCGGAGTCCACGTAACTCACCGTAGCCCGGGGGTTCGATCGATTCCTAGTGTTGCCGCGTCCATAGTTTTATGGCCCAGCTCATCGTGTTCCACGCGTGTTTTCCGGGTATGTCTTACGTTCTTCTCTAGAGATGCCCACGGGCTCTCGGCGCACCATCGGACCCGCGCCATGCGCCCGCCGGAGTGCCGACCCCTGCGAAGATCCTAACGTGGCGCGGGGGTGCGCCGATCACGTCCGGCTCGGCCACCGCGGGTGCGTCCCCCGGCCCGCCCGTCCGCCTGCCACCGCACCGGAGCACCGGCGGCGCGCCCGGCGGCCATCCATGTGCCAGACACCCCGCGCCGGGGTCTGGCCGGACCCGCCGGAGCGGTTTACGGTCAGGGTGTGAACAGCGCGGCGGAGATTCTGCTCTTGCTCATCGGGGTGTCCATGGGGCTGTTCGTGCTGATCAGCCTGCTGGTCATGGTGCCGGGGCGTGCTTCGCGGCGCCGGGAGGGATCGTGGCCGGTGTGGGTCGGCGGGCCGTCCAGGAGCGAGCGCGGGGTGAGCACATCCGCGCTGGTGCTGGCCGACCGGGTGGCGCACTGGACCGATGTTCCCGAGCACGACTGGGTGGCCGCCGCCGAGACGGCCGAGCCCGGCAGGCGCGTCGGCGGCGCGTCCGCGGGGTGGTGAGGTGACGATGCGCGGACTGACCGCCACACAGGCCGACGACATCAGGAAGGCCGTGCAGGCCGCGGAACGGCGAAGCGGCCTGCGGTTCGGGTTGTTCATCGGCGAGCCGGAGGGCTCCCGGCGGCACTTCGCCGAGCGCCTGCACGCCGCTCTGGGCGACGAGGCCGCCGACGCCGTGGTGATCCTCGTGGATCCCGTGGGGCGGGCGCTGGAGATCGTCACCGGCGACACCGCCCGGCTCCGGCTGCCCGACAGCGCCTGCCGGCTGACGGCGATGTCGATGGCCACCTCGTTCAGCGTGGGCGACCTGGTGGGTGGCCTGTTGTACGGCATCGCCGCCCTCGCGGAGCAGGCCGCGGCCCGCCGCTGATTTCCGGCAGGGGCATCAGTCGCGTTCGAGGAGGCTGACGATGTGCCGGCTGACCCCGTCGAGCAGGGTCGCCTGCTCGATCGGGGCGCCGGCGACGGCCGAGAACAGCGCGGGCAACCCCGGCAGCGGGAACCCGTCGTCCTTCAGCGCCGCCGACCCGACGGCGTTCTTGTCGAGCCCGGCGCGGCTGCGCTCCCACGCGTCGAGCACCTCTTCCGGCGACGGCACCCCGAACCCGTGCCCCACCGGCGCCGCGTGGCGCAGCCGGACGAGCGGGGTCTCCGCGAAGGCCAGGGCCGTGCGGGCGCGCAGCTGGAGATCGGCCCGCGGCTCCGGCTCGATCCAGTCCATGGCCGTGCACGGGTTGCGGCAGGTGGCGACGCATACGGCGAGCGCGCCGGCGACCTGGCTGTGCTGGCGGTCGAAGTAGGCTCGCCAGCCCTCGCCCGGCTCGGCCGACACCCGCAGCGTCCGGTTGGTGGCCGACTGCTCGGACTTCGTGTGGTCGCACTCCCGGTCGCCGATGACACCGAACCTGCTGCCCGTCACGCTCAGCGCCTCGGGCCAGCGCGTGGGGTCGCCCGCGTGGCCGAGCTGCGGCTCGAAGGCCAGCAGCGGCAGGTATTCGCTGGCGATGTGCACCGCGGCGATCATCGGGCTCAGCTCGCGCCGGTGCCACCGTACGGAGATCACCTCCAGCAGCAGCTCGTACGCGGGCCGCAGCGACTCCAGCGCCCCGCGCGGCTGCTCGCGCGGCGTCTGCGGCATGTGGCAGGCTCGCGCGCGCCGCCGCAGGTCGGCGGGCACCACCCGGGCCTCGGCCGCGAAGTCCTCGGCGTCGAGCGAGAGCAGCCGCTGACCGAACTCGCACACCTCGGCGATGTCGGCGGCGGGTGCCAGCGCACCAAGGTCGGCGAAGGCATAACGGCGGGCAAGGGCGACGAAAAGGTCACGAGTCGAGTCCACGCGAAGACTTTCTCACGTTCGGCGAGCCGCTAAGGACGCCGGCGCCGGGGGCCGGTCACGGGCACGGAGCCCGGATGCACTGGATCTCGCCCGGAGGCGGTGGCCGGGAGATCGTGGGCTCCGACGTCGGCTCCCCGGGGCCGTCGGTCGTGGGCTCCTCGGTCGGCTCGGGCTGCGGAGTGGTCGGCGAGCCGGTCGGGGTCTCGGTCTCGGTTTCGGTGGCGGTGACCGTCGCGGTGGGCGTCGGCGTCGTCGTGGCGGAGCGGGAGGGTCGAGGGCTGGAGGTGCGCTTGGCCGGCGGCACCGGCTGCTTGGTGGTGGCCGACGGCGGCGGCGAGGTCGCCTCGGCCGTGGCGGTGACGGTCGGCGGCTCCATCCGGCTCACCGTCGTGGGCGTCGGCGGACGCAGCCAGACGATTCCCGCCACCGCCGCGGACACCGCCACCGCGGCGGCGATGGTGAGCACCGCCCGCACCGAGCGGCGGCGTCGGGGGACGGGCAGCGTGGTGGGAGAGGCCATCGCCCTGCGCGCGGCCTCGGCCATCAGCGCGGCCGACGGCCAGCGTGCCTCGGGCGTCTTCTCCAGCGCGCGCTCCACCACCTGCCGCGGCCCTGCCGGCACGTCGGCGGGCAGGCGCGGGACGGGGGAGTTGAGGTGCTTGAAGATGATTTGTACGGGCGTGTCGCCCTGGAACGGCAACCGCCCGGTCAGGCACTCGTACGCCACCACGCCCAGCGCGTAGACGTCGACCGCGGGGGTCACGTCGCTGCTGGTGGCCATCTCGGGGGCGCAGTAGCCGGCCGAACAGAGCATCGTGCCCGTGGCCGTCAGATGCCCCGCGGAGACGGAGTGGGCGATGCCGAAGTCGGTGAGCGCCACGCCGCCGTCGGGCCTGATCATGAGGTTGGCCGGCTTGACGTCGCGGTGGACGATGCCCTGCGCGTGGGCGGCGGCCAGCGCGTCGCCCACCTCGGCGACCAGCCGCATGGTGGCCTCCGGGCCGAGCGCGCCGCGCCGCAGCACGTGGTCGAGCGACTCGCCCTCCACGTATTCCATGACCAGGAAGCTCACCTGGCGGCCGGTGACCTCGCTGACGCCGTAGTCGTAGACGTCGACCACTCCGGGATGCCGGAGCGTGGCCATGGCCCTGGCTTCGTTCTGGAAACGCTGGGTGAAGGAGGGGTTTTCGGTGAGCGCGGGCATGAGCACCTTGACCGCCACCGCGCGGCCGAGGACCGTATCGTCGGCACGCCAGACCTCGCCCATGCCGCCGCCGCCGAGACGTCCGGTCAGCACGTAGCGATCGTTGAGCGTTGTCCCGGCGCCTAGCACGTACTTGAGGCTAACATCGCCGCTGCGCCGCCATGGCCAAGTCGGCGCAGGCCGTGGGCCCCCGCCGGACGGCGGGAGCCCACGGGAGCCCGCAGGGGCGCGTCAGGAGGACGCGGCGTCCTTCTCCCGGTTACGCAGGGCCCTGCTCACGCCGTCGGCACCCTCGAGGATCAGCCGGCGCAACGCCTGCGGCGGCTCCTCGTCTGCGAGGTAGTGCTCCGCGGCCTCGACGGTCGCCGGCTCGATGAGCAGCGAGGGGAAGCACCCCACGGCGAACGTCGACGCCTGGTCGAACGTCCACTCCTTGTAGATCCGCCCCACCTCGGCGAAGTATTTCTCGCGGTAGGAAGCCAGCAGCTCGGGGTGGCGCGGGTCCTGGAAGCCGCCGATGGTCGTACGGGCGATGTGGTTGGCCAGCTCGCCGCCCACGATCCGGTCCCACGCGGCGGCCTTGGCCTCGGCGGTCGGGATCGCGGCCCGGCAGTGCGCGGCCGAGCGCTCACCCGTCGCCGTGGGGTCGAGCTCGAGCTCGGCGTCGATGTCCGCCTCGGTCAGGCGGCCGCAGGACACCAGCGCGTGCACCAGCGACCAGCGCAGGTCGGCGTCGACGGTCAGGCCCTCAGGAACGGACGAGCCGTCGAGGATGCCCTGCAGCAGGTCGAGGTCCTCGTCGGAGCCGGCCACGAGTGCGAACGCCTGGAGGAAGGCGAGCTGGTGGTCGGAGCCCGGCTCGGCGGAGGCGAGCAGCGCGCGGAGCTTGCCGGCCAGCAGCTCAAGGCCCCCCTGCCGCCACACCGGGTCGGCGTACTGCTGCGCGGCCATGCGCGCCTGCCGCAGCACCGCCTGGAGGACGGTGATGTCGGAGACCGTTTCCGCGCCCGAGACGACCAGCTTGACGTAATCGCGTGTGGACATCTCGCCGTCGCGGGTCATGTCCCACGCCGCGGACCAGCACAGGGCCCGCGGCAGCGACTCGGTGAACGCGGCGATGCCGCCGTCGACCAGCGTCTTCAGGGAGCGCTCGTCGAGGCGGATCTTGGCGTAGGTCAGGTCGTCGTCGTTGATCAGCACGAGGTCGGGCTGCTCCTCGCCGATGAGCTGGGCCACGTTCGTGCGGGCGCCCACCACGTCGAGCTCCACCCGCCTGGTCCGCGTCAGCTCGCCGCCTGCCAGGGAGTAGAGGCCGATGGCGACCCGGTGGGAGCGCAGCGTCGGGTGCTCGGCCGGCGCCTCCTGCACCACCTCGAAGCGGGTGAACCGGCCTCCCGACACCTCGAACGAGGGTCGCAGCGTGTTGACCCATGAGGTCTCCAGCCACTCCTTCGACCAGGACGACAGGTCGCGGCCCGAGGTGCGCTCCAGCGCGTTGAGCAGGTCTTTCAGCTCGGTGTTGCCCCAGGCGTGCTCGGCGAAGTAGTCGCGTACGCCGGCCAGGAAGTTGTCCAGGCCCACGTAGGCGACGAGCTGCTTGAGCACCGAGGCGCCCTTGGCGTAGGTGATGCCGTCGAAGTTGACCTCGACCGCCTGCATGTCGGGGATGTCGGCGGCGATCGGGTGGGTCGAGGGGAGCTGGTCCTGGCGGTAGGCCCAGGCCTTCTCCACGTTGGCGAACGTCGTCCACGCGCCCTTGCCCCACCGAGTGGCCTCGGCCTGGGCGAGCACGGACATGTAGGTGGCGAACGACTCGTTCAGCCACAGGTCGTCCCACCAGCGCATGGTGACGAGGTCACCGAACCACATGTGGGCCATCTCGTGCAGGATCGTCTCGGCGCGCCGCTCGACGACCGCGTCGGTGACGCGGGAGCGGAAGACGTAGTCCTCCAGGAGCGTCACGCAGGCCGCGTTCTCCATGGCGCCGGCGTTGAACTCGGGCACGAAGAGCTGGTCGTACTTCCCGAAGGGGTAGCGCACCCCGAAGACCCGGTGGAAGAAGTCGAAGCCCTGCCGGGTGACCTCGAAGATGTTGCCGTCGTCGAGGTGGCTGGCCAGCGAGGCCCGGCAGTAGACGCCCAGCGGGATGCCGTCGTGCTCGGAGGTCACCTTGTGGTAAGGGCCGGCCACCAGCGCGGTGATGTACGTGGAGATGGCCGGTGTGGGCGCGAACTGCCAGCGCCGTGCGGGGGGCACCGTGCCGTGCTTGCCCGCGTGCTCGGGCAGCTCCTCCACGCCGGTGGCGGTGGCGTTGGAGATGACCTCCCAGCCGGCCGGGGCCAGCACGGTGAGCTGGAAGGTGGCCTTGAGGTCGGGCTGGTCGAAGCAGGCGTACATGCGGTGCGCGTCGGCCGTCTCGAACTGGCTGTGCAGGTAGACGTTCTTGTCGACCGGGTCGACGAAGCGATGGAGCCCCTCGCCGGTGCGCATGTAGGAGCAGTCGGCGTCCACGCGCAGCTCGTTGGCCTCGGCAAGCGAGGGCAGCGGGAAGCGCCCGTTGGCGGCGTCGTAGCCCGCCACGTCGAGCTCCTGGCCGTTGAGCACGACCTTGCGCACGCGGGCGCCGTGCAGGTCGATGAAGGTGGACGCGCCCGGGCTGGTGCTGGCGAAGCGGACCGTCGTGACGCTCTCGAAGCGCTCGTCCCCCTCCGTCAGGTCGAGTGCGACCTCGTAAGACTCGACCTTCAGCAGCCGGGCGCGCTCACGAGCCTCGTCTCGGGTCAGGTTGCCTGCCAAGTTGCGCTCCTTTTCACCGCTTCGTAGAAGTTTGTCGGTATCCTGCCACGGCGGGAATAGGACCCGAACCACCTCAGGTTATGGCCCCACGTGACTGAAAAGATTCCTGTGGACCTGTGGTTCGATCCATCCTGCCCCTTCGCGTGGGTGACGTCACGATGGCTGATCGAGGTGGCGGAGGTTCGCCCCATCGAGCCGCGCTGGCGCATGATGTCGCTTCACATCCTCAACGAGGACAAAGACGTCTCCGACGACTATCGCGAGCGCGCCGCCCGGGCCATGGGATCGGTCAGGGTGGTGGCGGCGGCCGCCGCGAAGCACGGCGAGCACGCCATCGGCGAGCTCTACACCGCTCTGGGCACCCTGCTGCACAACGAGGGCAGGAGCAAAGAGCCCGAGCGGCTGCGCGAGACCGTCGAGACCGCGCTCGAGCGGGCCGGCCTCGACAAGAGCCTCGTCGAGGCCATGCACTCCGAAGAGTGGGACTCCACCATCCGCGCCTCCCACGACGAGGGCATCACGCTCGTCGGCCAGGAGGTCGGCACGCCCATCATCCGCCTCGGGGCCAACGCCTTCTTCGGGCCCGTGATCACGCGCATTCTCCGGGGTGAGGACGCGGGCAAGCTCTGGGACGGCGTGCTGGCGGTCACCGCGTACGAGGACTTCTTCGAGCTGAAGCGCACGCGCACCAAACGACCGCAATTCGACTGACGCATCCGTCTATGCCCATTGAGTCGTCGTACGCTGGCGGTGGAATAAGGCCGGCGGCGGAGGAGAAGGCTCATCCCGGCCCGGGATGAGCCCTCGCATTGCCGCGTGAAGCACTGTCAGGATGGTGCCATGCGTCAGCTCTATACAGGTGGCTCCTGGACCGCGTCGACTTCGGACGAGTCCATCGAGGTCGCGAACCCGGCCACGGAAGAGATCATCGACCGCGTCCCCGCGGGTTCGCCCGACGACGTCAAGGCGGCCGTGCAAGCGGCCAGAAGAGCTTTCCCCCGATGGTCGGAGACCGCCGCCGCCGAACGCGGGAAATTGCTCGGCGACGCCGCCGACCTGCTGAAGCAGCGAGCTGACGACATCGCCAAGACGATCGCCACCGACATGGGCGCGCCGCTCGGCTTCGCGCTCAAGGTGCAGACGCTCATGCCCGCGACCGTGCTGTCCTCCTACGCCCGGCTCGCCGAAAGTCATCCGCGCGAGTCGCGGGCCGGCAACTCGCTGGTGCTCAAGGAGCCGGTCGGGGTGGTGGCGGCTATCACGCCGTGGAACTATCCGCTGCACCAGATCATCTGCAAGGTGGGCCCCGCGCTGGCCGCCGGTTGCACCGTGGTGCTGAAGCCGAGCGAGGTGGCGCCGCTCGCGGCGTACGCGCTGGCGGAGATCTTCGACGAGGTCGGCCTGCCCGCGGGCGTGTTCAACCTGGTGAGCGGGCGTGGGCCGGTGGTCGGCGAGGCCATGGCCGCCCACCCTGACGTCGACATGGTGTCGTTCACCGGCTCGACCGGCGCGGGCCGGCGGGTGGCCTCGCTCGCGGCCGAGTCGGTCAAGCGGGTCGCGCTCGAACTGGGCGGCAAGTCAGCAAATATCATCCTTCCCGATGCCGACCTGCCCCTGGCCGTCAAGGTGGGCGTGGCCAGCTGCTTCGTCAACGCCGGCCAGACCTGCTCGGCGCTGACCCGCATGATCGTCCACCGCGACCAGTACGACGAGGCCGTGCGGCTGGCCGTCGAGACGGCGCGCGGCTACACCGTCGGCGACCCCTTCGACGCGTCGACCAGGATCGGCCCGCTGGTGTCGGCGACCCAGCGCGAGCGCGTCGTCCGCTACATCAACAGGGGCCAGGAAGAGGGCGCCAGGCTGGTCGCCGGCGGCACCGAGCAGCCTCACGAGCGGGGCTACTACGTCGAGCCGACCGTGTTCGCGGGCGTGGAGCCGGGCATGACGATCGAGCAGGAGGAGATCTTCGGCCCCGTGCTGTCGCTGATCCCGTACACGACCGAGGACATGGCCGTCGAGATCGCCAACGGCACGAAATACGGCCTGGCCGGAGCCGTCTGGTCGGGCACCGAGGAACACGCCGTGTCGGTCGCCCGCAGGCTCCGCACGGGCCAGGTGGCCGTCAACGGCGGCCGCTTCAACCCGATGGCCCCCTTCGGCGGCTACAAGCAGTCGGGCGTGGGCCGGGAACTCGGCGAGTACGGGCTCGAGGAGTTCCTGGAGATCAAGGCGCTGCAGCTGTAGCCGCCGGAGGTGGCCGGGCCGGCGGGTCAGACGAACAGCCCGCCGGTGGCGTGCACGTTGTGGCCGGTGACCCAGCGCCCGTCGGGGCCCGCCAGGAAGGCGACCACGGCGGCGACGTCGCCGGGCCTGCCGAGGCGCTGCAGCGCGGTGAAGCTCGCCGTCACCTCCAGCGCCTCCGGCGGGTTGGCGCCGCGCAGCATGTCGGTGTCGGTCGCGCCGGACGAGACGACGTTCACGGTGATGCCCCGCCCGCCCAGCTCGCGCGACGCCACTTTGGCGAACTGCTCGACCGCCCCCTTGCTGCCGCAGTAGAGCATCAGACCGGGCGCGGGCACCTGGGTGTTGAGCGACGAGATCGTGATGATCCGCCCGTCGTCGCGCATGACCCGGCCCGCCCACTGCGTGGCCAGGAACACCGCCCGGGTGTTCACCGCGAAGACCCGCTCGTAGTCGTCGCCGGTGATGTCGGTCAGCGGTTTCTGCAGGCTCAGCGCGGCGTTGTTGACGAGGATGTCCAGCCCGGGCAGCCGCGCCTCCGCCTCGGCGAACAACCGCTCCAGATCGTCCTCGTCGCCCAGATCGGCGCGTACGGCGTGCGCCCCGGTCTCCTTGGCCACCTGCCGCGCCGCCTCTTCCGAGTGCTCGTAGCAGAACACGACCTCAGCCCCGTCGCCGGTCAACCGCTCAACGACGGCCCGGCCGATGCCCCTGGAGCCTCCGGTGACCAGTGCGCCTCTTCCCGAAAGTACGCTCATGCGGCCAACCTACGCCCTGAGCATGATTTCGCGGGCTTCGTTCCTGGGGAGGCGGTCGACGTACAACTTGCCGTCCAGATGCTCGGTCTCGTGCTGGAAGCAGCGCGCCAGCGATCCGCGCGCCTTGACGCGCACAGGCCGCCGCAGCCGGTCGACGCCCTCGACGGTGACGCCCGCGGCCCGCGCGACAGGGGCGTAGATCGGCTGGCTCGTGCGGCGGTCGGGCACCGACAGGCAACCCTCCTCGTCGAGCACCTCCTCCGGATCGTCGACGGTCAGCCGCGGATTGATCACGTGGCCCTTGCGCCCGCTGATGTCGTAGACGAACAGCCTCCGTGACACGCCGATCTGGGGGCCCGCCAGGCCGACCCCGTTGACCGCGTACATCGCCTGGAACATCTCGTCGATCAGCCGGCGCAGGTCACGGTCGAAGTCGGTGACGGGATCGGCGGTCGTGCGCAGCACCGGATCGCCGATGATGCGGATCTCGCGCATACGATTTCTGCTTTCGTAAGGACTAGACTGCGGAACAGGTCCTTACTCTAGCAAGCGAGCCTGATCGGCGAGGGCTGTGGAAGACTGGTCACGTGCGTGTCTACATCGGTGCCGACCATGCCGGCTATGAGCTGAAGAACCACCTCGTGTCCTGGCTCAAGGACCACGGTCACGACGTGATCGACTGCGGTCCTTTCGTCTATGACGCGGAGGACGACTATCCCGCGTTCGTCCTGCGCGCGGCCGAAGGCGTCGCGGGCGACCCCGGCAGCCTGGGGGTGGTCATCGGAGGCTCGGGCAACGGCGAGCAGATCGGCGCCAACAAGGTGCGCGGCATTCGCGCGGCACTGGCGTGGAGCGAGGAGACGGCCGCACTGGCCCGCGAGCACAACAACGCCAACGTCGTCAGCGTCGGCGCGCGCATGCACGCCGTCGACGAGGCGACCAGGTTCGTGGAGGTCTTCCTGACCACGTCGTTCTCCGGCAGCGAGCGCCATAGCAGGCGGATCGCGCAGCTCGACACCTACGAGACGATCGGCCAGCTGCCCTCCCTGCCCTAGTACTCCAGTGACACTTGGCGATCTTGAAGGATCGGGTCACATGGCGACGGCCACCGCGTGATCATTCGGAGTTTGTGAAGACAACCAAAGATCGTGCGGTGGCCGCGAGCCACAGCGTAGACCCTGA
>NZ_SMKP01000150.1:0-27083 GCF_004349015.1 Nonomuraea diastatica | reverse complement strand
ATCCTGAGCGTCTCGCCCGGTTCGACGCGCAGCCGCCGCGGGTCAAGGTGCCGGAGCTCAAGCGACGGATGCTGAGATATCAGGACCTGGACGCCCGGCCCGCCGACCACCTCCCCATCCCGACCAGAGCCGTCGCCGTGACGCTCGGCATGCGCGAGTCGGGCAACGAGTGGACGCTCAACGACCGGCTCGCCAGCGACCCGCTGCGGCTGCGCGTCGAACCGGGCGAGACGCTCAGGATCGTCCTGGACAACCAGTCGCCCATGTGGCACCCGATGCACCTGCACGGCCACACCTTCCAACTGCGCGCCCGCAGACGGTACGGGCCGCGCAAGGACACCGTGAACATCAAGCCGCGCGAGCGCCTCCACATCGACGTGCACGCCGACAACCCCGGCGAGTGGATGTTCCACTGCCACAACCTGTACCACCAGGAGCAGGGCATGATGGGCGCCATCGGCTACGGCCAGGCCCCGCCGTTGCGCCCCGGCATGATCCACGGCGGACACTCCTCCGGCAAGAAGAGCCGCCACGACGGGCACTCTCCCAGTAAGAAGAGCCGCCACGACGGACATTCGCCTGGTAAGAAGAGCCGCCACGACGACGACTGAAGCGCGCCGGCACTGCCATGTGGCACTTCACCGTGATCACTCTTGCGACCCGGCACCGGGCTACGCGAGGATCGCCGGACTGGATCCCCCACCCTGCATGACGACACGGAGAGGCTTGTCGTGCGCGCTTCAGAGAACATCGAGCAGTTCGGATACCGGCAGGAGTTACGCCGCGGGGTCGGGTTGACCGACCTCGTGTCCTACGGCCTGGCCTTCATGGTGCCGATCGCCCCCTTCGCGATCTTCGGCCTGGTCTATTCCCGCTCCGGCGGCATGCCGGTGTTGGCGTACCTCGTCGGAATGATCGCGCTCCTCTTCACCGCCGCCTCGTACGCGCAGATGGTCAAGGCGTTCCCCCTCTCGGGCTCCGTCTACAACTACGCCGGGCGCGGCATCGCCCCGCCGGTCGGGTTCATGACCGGATGGATGGTCCTGCTCGACTACATCCTCGTTCCCTGCCTGCTCTATCTGGTGGCCTCGCTCGCCATGCACGGCCTCGTGCCGGACGTTCCCGTCTGGGCCTGGCTGATCGTCTTCGTGGCCGTGAACACCGGGATCAACCTGCGCGGCATCCGCATGACGATCCGGCTCACCCGCATGATGATCGGTTTCGAGCTGCTCGTCCTGGGGCTGTTCCTCCTGGTGGGCCTCTGGGCGCTGCTCCAGGGCAGGGGCCACGGGTTCAGCCTCTCACCGCTGTTCAACCTGGAGACCTTCTCCTGGCCGGTGATGTTCGCCGCGGTCTCCGTGGCGGTCCTGTCGTTCATCGGCTTCGACGGCATCAGCATGCTCGTCGAGGAGTCCACCGGCGGCTCGGCCCAGGTTGGCAGGGCGATGCGGGTGGCGCTGCTGCTCGCAGGTCTGCTCTTCGTCACCCAGGTCTGGGTCGCCTCCCTGCTGGTGCCCGACCCCGGCGGGCTGCTGGGCAAGGACAGCGGCACCGCGTTCTACGACGCCGCCGCCGTGGCGGGCGGGGAATGGCTCAGGCACGTCACCCTGACGGCCACCGCGCTCTCCTGGGGCGTGGCCAACACCATGGTCGCCCAGGTCGCGGTGTCGCGCCTGCTCTACGCGATGGCGCGCGACCGGCAACTCCCGTCGTTCCTCGCCAAGGTGTCGGTCAGGCACTCGGTGCCGGCCAACGCCATCGTCCTCGTCTCCCTGGTGTCCGTGGGCATCGGCCTGTGGATGTGCAGCCGCTCCGACGGCGTCGACCTCCTCACCAGCCTGATCAACATGGGCGCCATGGCCGCCTTCATCGTCCTGCACCTGTCGGTGATCGTGCACTACGCGCTGCGCCGCGGCTCCGACAAACTGTGGTCGCACCTCGTCGCGCCGCTGATCGGCATGGGCATCCTGGTCTTCGTGGTGATCAACGCCAACGTCCTCGCCCAGACGGTGGGCCTCGCCTGGCTGGGCGCCGGCGCCGTGGCACTGGCCGTCCTCTACGCCCTGGGCCGCCGGCCGGCCCTGGACGGCATGCCCTCCGAGGCTGGACGAAGGTCGGCGAGGACCTCCGCTCCATGAACTCGCTGCCCCTCCACCAGGACCTGTATCTCATCGCCCACGACCAGTCGGGCAGGCCCCGGGTCCATCCGTCGTCGATGTCACTCGGGCTGGCCGGCGCCGTGCTGCTCGACCTCGCGCTCGGCGGACGCATCGAAGTCGCCAAGGGCCAGGCCGCCGCCACCCGGCGCGCTCCCACCGGCGACGCGATCGCCGACGACCTGGTCTCCCTCCTTCTGCGTCACCACGCGGGCAGGGAGCTCAGGTATCTGCTCAAGAAGACGGCGGACGGCATCCACGACCGCACCCGGGAGGCGCTGCTCACCTCGGGCGTGCTGGTCCAGGTGAGCGGGCGCCGTCTGGGCGTGCTGCCGTACACACGGTACGAGCCCGCCGACATCGCCTCGGTCGTGCGGGCCTCCGCGGGGGCGCGATCGGCGGTCGAGGGCTGGAAACGGCCGGACGCGCGGTGCGCCGGGCTGTGCGGGCTGGTGGCCGTGCTGCGGCTGGAGCAGGAGCTCTATCTGGACCAGCCGAGCGCCCGGCTGGTCGGCCGCCTGCGCGAGATCGCCCGCGAGAGCTCCCCCGTGGTCGGCGAGGTGGTCGCGGTGGTCGACGCGCTCGTCGGTGAGGCCGCCGTCGCCGTCTACCGCTGAGCGGCCGTCCACCACCCCGCCACACCGCTGAACCACTGACACCGCCGAGCAGCCGTTCCACGGTGCCGCCGTCACCACTGAGTGGCCGACCATCGCTGACCAGCCTTCCACCACTGGCAGGCGCCCGGCCGCCCGATGAACGCGACGGACAAGCGCCCAGCCGCCCGACGAACGCGACGGACAAGCGCCCAGCCGCCCGATGAGCGGGACGGGAAACGACCGGGCGGCCATGGGTGGGCGGCCAGGGAGCGGCGGGTCGATGGGCGGGCGGCCAGGGAGCGGCCGGGCGGTCGATGGGCGGGTCAGGGCGTCAGGGGAAGAGGGCGCGGAGTTGCGAGACGACCTCGACGATCGGGGCCACCTCGGCGGCGCGGGCGGAGAGCCGGCTGAGCGCGTCGAGGATGCGCGAACGGTCGGGCTCGGTCTCCACCAGCTCCTGCCGGATGTCACCCGCGTCTCTGCGCGCCCGCGCGGGCTCGGCGAGGTCGGTCTCGTGCGCCGCGAGCAGGCGCTCCAGTCGCTCCAGGAGCGCCTCCGCGCCCGCCGGACCACCGCCCTTGACGACCACCGCGCGGGCGTGGGCACCCATCGCGATCGGCCCGCTGATCCGGCCGCCGCCGCTGACGTGCACGCCGTATTCGTCGCCCATGTGCCCCTCCTCGCTCGTCACGCGCCCGGCCGCGCGCCGTTGTGGACGGTCGCCGACGCTTGACGGCCGAAGGCGATGGGGCCGCTGACCGAGCCGCCCGCGCCCACGGACACGGTGTTCATGGTCACGCTGGCCGCCTGCAACCGGTAGGTCCCCGTGTCGACCTCGTGATCCTCCAGGTAGTCGAGGACGGCCTCGGTGAGCCGCTGCTCGATCATCCGGGTGTATTTCGCGACGTCGAGCACCTGGATGTGGGTCTGCAGGTCTTCGCTCGCCCCGAGCTCGCGGACGCTGAAACGGGCGCCGTACGGGTAGACGATGTGCTTGCGCGGGTCGGGCGCCATCAGGCTCTGGCGCACGGCCTGCACCGCGGTGCGGGCGACCCGCGCGGGGGCGGCCAGCACGTCGCGCAGCAGCCGCAGCTTGAACATCTTGACCGCCTCCCACGCGATCCGCACGCCGGTCATCGTCGGCAGCTGATCGACCACGTGGTAGGCGCCGAGGGCCGGCGGCAGCACGGTGACCACGAACTGGGTGTAGAGCATCCGTCCCTCGACCGCGAGGTAGATGAAGGCGGACGTCAGCGCCTCCTGGTCTTCCGCGGGGGCGACGAGGTTGCCGCTGGGGTCACGGATCTCCTGGCCGTCGTTGTTGATGGTGAGCCGCTGGTAGTAGCGCACGCCACCCTGGGGGTGGCGGATGATGGCCTCGATCTCCTCAGGCGTGACGTCGCATTTCGGCAGGCCGTGCTGGCCGATCATCGGGTGCGCCGTCCTGGCGCGGTCACCGTGCCAGTCGCTGACGGTGAAGATGCCCCTGGTCACCACGTGGTCGCCGATGTCGAGGCGCTGGATGCCCTCGTTGGGCCGCAGGACGCGGTCGCGCATGTCCTTGAGCCGCTCGCGGACGAACGTGTGCAGCTCCACCGGGTCGATGTCGACGGGGTCGTTGCGCCGCCTGCTCACGTGGTCGTGGCGGACGCGGTCGAGCTCGACGGCGATCGACCAGCTGCGCTCGATGGACCCGGCGCCCATGAACGCGTCCTCGTTGGCGTACATCGTCACGTTGCCCCACTGGGCCCTGCGGATGTAGTCGAGGCGGCGGGCCGTCTTGGGATGGGTGACCCCGGTGACCGGCTCGGGCGTGCCCGGCCTGAGCGTGCCGGCGAGCGTGAGGTAGATCGCCACGCGGTAGACCACGACGATGGTGAGCGTGGCGGCCGGGATGAACAGGATCTCGACCAGCGTGCTCCCGCCGCTGCCGCCAAGAGAGGACTCCGGCTCGTAGGAGCTGTCGTAGGACGACCCTGAGCCGGTCAGGTCGTCCAGCATCGGGGCCAGCCCGTACGCGAAGGGCCACAGGATGAGGAGGGCCCCCACGAGCAGGATCGTCGCCCGCACGCGCAGCGGCGCGCGGCGGACGCTGTCGACGGTGAGCAGGACGAAGGGGACGAGGACGAGCATCCACAT
Source organism: Nonomuraea diastatica (assembly GCF_004349015.1). Lineage (NCBI taxonomy): Bacteria > Bacillati > Actinomycetota > Actinomycetes > Streptosporangiales > Streptosporangiaceae > Nonomuraea > Nonomuraea diastatica. The sequence continues at coordinate 22,192 of NZ_SMKP01000150.1, read as the reverse complement.
GATCGTGGTGACCGGGGTGAGCAGCAGGCCGACGGCGAAGAGCAACGTGATCAGCACGTCGCGGACGGTGAGGATCGCGCGAGCGCGCCGGCAGTGGTGGAGCACCGGCATGAGGTCGAACCCGCCATAGGAGGGCGGGACCGCGCGATAGGGATCGAACAGCAACTCGTCGAGCACCCGGTCACGGAAACCGAGGTCGAGGTAGGCGGCGGCGCAGAGGTAGCGCGTGGCGTTGCTGACGGGCGGCGGGCCCGATGATGAGTCCGCGCCGCGCCGGGACCTCGCTGACGAGCTGTCGACGGCCATGTGTTCCGCCTTCCTTTTACGTTTCGGAACCGACCTCAGGGAAGCTTATTCACATAGTCTCGGTGTCAGCAAAGTGCGCGCAAAATGGCGCGGGAAAAATGCAGCATTTCGCCGGAATTGATGAATGATGCGGGAGGACGCGTTGACCCACGACCCCGGCTCCAGCCGTCTGTGCGGACGATGCGGGTCCGACGTCGGCGGCCTGCTCCAGTGCCCGCGCTGCCGGGCCCGGCTCTGCTCCCCCGGCACGGCCTCGCCGGCCGCGCACCGCTCCGGGCCTTCCCGTCCGCGGCGGCGCGCGCCGCTCTGGCGGCGGATGCCCCTGCTCACCGGCCTGGCCGCCGTTCTGGTGATCGCCGTGACCTGGTGGGCCGTCGCCGGCCGCGCCCCGGCGCCCGCCGAGTCCGCGGGCGCGGGAGAGGCCGGGGCGTCCGCGCCCGGGGGCGACGCGCCTCCATCGGCCTCCGGCGAGACCACACCCGCCTCGTCGCCGGGCGAGCCCACCCCGTCACCGGGCGCGACCTCGCCGGATGCATCAGCGGAGCAGCAGGCCGAGGCCGTCAGCGACCTGCTGTCCAGCAGCAGTTCCGCCCGTTCCAGCCTCTCCGACGCCATCGAGCGCGCGCGGAGGTGCGAGCGTCACGGACGCGACACCATCCAGGACATCACCGACCGCCGGCACGAGCAGCTCACCGACGCCCGCGCGCTCGATGTGACGGCGCTCGCGGGCGGCACGGAGCTCAAGGACGCCCTCGTCGACGCGCTCCGTGCCTCGTACGAAGCCGACGCCGCGTTCCTCGCCTGGGCGCGGCGGCAGAGCGGCGGGAATTGCACGGGATCCACCGCCGGCGACCGCGACTTCCGCCGCGGCATCGACAGATCCGGCGCCGCACAGGCGGCAAAAGTCCGCTTTTCCGAGATGTGGCGCTCAATAGCAAAGAAATATGATCTGACCCCCTGGAAGCCGGATCAAATCTGACACTCACCATGATTTATCGATATATCCAGAAAAACGCCCAACCAACCACCTATTGACGAGTCCCCCTCCGGGCGCTTACGGTCACGGCGAGCAACGAAACATATCGATCCACATCCGAAATTTTCGCGAAGGGGCGCCATGTTACGAGCAGTCGTCGCGGTCACCTTGCTCGGCCTCCCCGCCGTGCATCCGGCGCACCCGGCGCACCTTGCCGCTCCGCCCGCCCTCACCGTCAACGAGCGCGTCCGGCACCAGGAGATCGACGGCTTCGGCATCTCCCAGGCGTTCCGGCGCAACGAACTGCTCAAGGCGCTGCCGCGGACCCGGCAGCGGGAGATCCTCGACCTGTGGTTCCACCAGGGCAAGGGCGCCGGACTCAGCATCCTGCGGCTCGGCATCGGCTCCTCGCCCGCAGGCAGCCCGTACGACCACATGGTGTCCATCCAGCCCGAGGATCCGGGCGGCCCCGACGCCCCGCCCAAGTACGTCTGGGACGGCGACGACAACAGCCAGGTGTGGGTGGCCAAGGAGGCCAGGGCGTACGGCGTGCGGCGGTTCTTCGCCGACGCCTGGAGCGCGCCCGGCTACATGAAGGACAACGGCGACGACAAGAACGGCGGCGCGCTCAAGCCCGAGTGGCGCCGGGCTTATGCGAACTACCTGGTGGCCTACACGAAGTTCTACGCCAAGGAAGGCATCAGGATCACCGACCTGGGCTTCACGAACGAACCCGACTACACGGCCACGTACGCCTCCATGCGCTTCACCCCCGAGCAGGCCGCCGAGTTCGTCAAGGTGCTCGGGCCGGTCGCCAAGGGCGTGAAGGTGGCCTGCTGCGACTCGTTCGGCTGGACGGAGGCCAAGGCGTACACCGCCGCGATCGAGGCCGACCCCGAGGCCCGCCGCTGGGTGAAGACCCACACCGGCCACACCTACGCCAGCCCCGTGGACGGCCCGCTGCCGACGGGCAGGAAGACGTGGATGTCGGAGTGGAATTCCAGCGGCGACACCTGGAACGAGAACTGGGACGACGGCAGCGGCTACGACGGCTTCGCCATCGCCGAGGCCGTGCACGACGCCCTCACCCTGGGCGGCGTCAGCGCCTACGTCTACTGGCTGGGCGGCTCGCGCGGGGCGACGCGGGCGCTGCTGCAGATCGACGATGCGGCGGGGACGTACCACGTGTCGAAGCGGCTGTGGGCGCTGGCCGCGTACAGCAGGTTCATCAGGCCCGGCGCGGTGCGGCTGGAGGCGTCGGCGGCCGATCAGGCGGTGAAGGTCTCGGCGTTCCGCAACCGCGACGGCTCCCGCGTCGTGGTGGCGCTCAACACGGGAACCGCCCCCGTCACGTGGAAGGGCGTGCGCGGCAGGGCGACCGCCTACCTCACCGACGGCGCCCACTCGCTCGCGCCGTCGCCGGTGCGCGGCCGTACGGTGACGCTGCCGCCGAGGACGCTCACCACGATCGTCATGCAGTAGCTGAGGAGCGCCCGGGCCCTCCTCAGCCCTTGGTGCCCGTGTGCGCGATGCCCTGGACGAACTGCCTCTGCAGGAACACGAAGACGGCGATCACAGGGAGCGAGGCGATCAGCGAGCCGGCCATGAGGACGGGGTAGTCGGTCTGGTACTGGCCCTGGAGCGCGGCTAGCCCGGCCGACAACGTCATCTTGTCGGGGTCGGTGTTGACCACCAGCGGCCAGAACAGGTCGTTCCACGCCCAGAGCAGGGTGAGGATGGCCAGCGCGACCAGCCCCGGCCTGGCCAGCGGCAACATGACCGACCAGTAGATCCGGACCGGGCCCGCGCCGTCGAGCCTGGCCGCCTCCTCCAGCTCGCGCGGCAGCCCGAGGAAGAACTGCCGCAGCAGGAACACCCCGAACGCGCTGAACAGCCCCGGCACGATGATCGCCTGGAGGCTGTTGAGCCAGCCGAGCGACGACATGATCTGGTACTGCGGGATCACGAACAGCTGCGGCGGGACCATGAGCACCGACAGGAACACGCCGAACAACACGTTCCTGCCCGGGAAGCGGAGCCGGGCGAAGGCGTAGGCGGCCATCGAGCAGAACAGCACCTGACCGGTCCACGCCTTGGTGAGGTGGGCGAGCTCCGCCTCCTGCCAGGCGGCGGTGTTCTTGGAGACCGGGTACGGCACCGCGTACGCGACGGCGTCGAGGAAGACCTGCAGCTTCAGCTCGGGATGCGCGGCCACCCAGTCGCTCTGGGTGCCGTTGTAGGCCGGGATCGGGCCCTTCTTGCCGAGCAGGTCGGCGGCCGGCTTGGAGCCGAGGAACTTGACGAACTCCCACGCCTCGGCGGGGTGCTCGGTCTTGGCCGACATGACATTGGCGACGCCGTGGATGATCGTGGCCTGCTTCTCGCCCTTCGGCAGCGGGGCGACGTCGACCTTGTCCTTGGTGTAGTCGTTGGCGGTGAACTCGGCGACGTCCCACGACCCGCCCCAGTACATCGCCAGCTTGCCGGCCTCGAAGAGCTGGAGCGGGGCGGTGTCGGTCATGGTCTTGAGGTCGGGTGACTGCTTGGCGGCGATGAGGTCGGTCCAGAACCTCAGCCCTTCGATCGTCTTGGGGTCGTCGTAGCCGGACTTCTTGCCGTCCGGGGAGATGACGTGGCCGCCGGCCTGGTAGATGGTGTTGTACTGGTATTCCTGGAAGCTGGTGAGCTGCGCGCCGACGGCGTAGACGCCCTTGGCGGGGTCGGTGAGCTCGGCGGCGGCCTCCTTGAAGTCGGCCCAGGTCCAGTCGTCGGCCGGATGTTTCACCTTCGCCGCGCCGAAGAGCGTCTTGTTGTACCAGACGCCGACCGTGTCCATGTCCTTCGGCAGGCCGTACAGCTTGCCCTCGTAAGTGTAGAGGTCGACGAGCTGCTTGGGGTAGACCGACGTGTCGACCTGCTCCTCGATCGGCTTCATGACGCCGTTGGAGGCGTAGAGCTGGAAGTTGGGGCCGTTCATCCAGAAGACGTCGGGCGCCGAGCCGCGCTGACCGCGGCCTTGAGCTTCGTCCAGTAGTCGGCCCACGGGGTGAGCTGGACGTTGATGGCGGTGTTCGGGTGGGTCCTGGTGAACTCCGCGGCCAGCTCCTGCATCACGGCCTGCTGGGTGGCGTCCCAGACGCCGTAGGACAGCGTCACCTTGTCGTCCTGCGCGCCCGTGCTGGCCTGGTCACCGCCCCCGCACGCGGAGGCGAGCAGCGCCGCGCAGAGGAGCGCGGCACCGCCTCGTGCCGACTTCCACATCATCCCGGTCCTCTCCTAGAACGTGGTAGTAATGATGGAGTCCAGTGAAATTTCTTTAAGAGTCAGCGTGTTACAGATGGCTCACGAGCGGGGTGCGGCCGTCGAGCACACGCTCCTCGACGTCGTCGAGCGCCAGGCGTACGGCGCCGAGGACCACGCCCTCGCCGCCGAGCGCCGACATGCGCACCTCGGGCGTGCGGATGCACCAGCGGTCGAGCTCGCGCCTGAGCGGCTCGATGAGCACGTCGGCCGAGCGCGAGAAGCCCCCGCCGATCACGACCATCTGCGGGTCGAGCGCCAGCACCAGCGCGGAGGCGCCGAGCGCAAGGTCCTTGACGTAGCGGCGGACGGCCGCGGCGGCGGCCTTGTCGCCGGCCCGCGCGGCGGCGAACACGTCGCCCGCCTCACCGCTGGCGGCGCTCAGATGCTCCTGGGCGCGGATCCAGCCGAGCACCGGCAGCGCGCCGATCTCGCCCGAGGCGTTGGCGAACCCCCTGTGCAGCTTCCCGTCGATGACCAGGCCAGCGCCGGTGCGGAGCCCGGCCAGCAGGAACACCATGTCCTTGGCGTAGCGGGCCACGCCGCGCCAGCACTCGGCCAGCGCGGCGAGCTTGCTGTCGTTCTCCACCAGCACGGGGCCGGGGGCCATCCGGCGCACGTGCGCGGCCAGGTCGACGCCGGTCCACTCGGGCAGCGCCTCCGAGAGCATCACCCGGCCCGCGCCGTCGACCAGGCCGGTCGTGCCGACGCCCGAGGCCCACACGTCGCCGCCGGACAGGCCCGCCCCTTCCAGGCACTCCGCCGCGGCCCGGTCGACCGCCTCCAGCCGCTCGACCCGGCCCATCTCGGGCGTGACGGGCACGCGGGCGCTGTGCAGCACGGCGCCGTCCAGGTCGGCGACGACCGCGCGGATCTTGTGGCCGCCGATGTCGATGCCGAGCACCCGCCCCGCCTCGGCCCGGAAGCGGTAGCGCCTGGCCGGGCGGCCCACGCCGCCCGCGGTGGCGCCCGCCTCGGCGACCCAGCCCTTGTGCAGCAGTTCGCGCACCACGTCCTCGGTGGACGCGCGGGACAGGCCCGTGCGCTTGGCGACCTCGGTGAGCGTGAGCGACGGCCCGCCCTGCAGCGCCTTGATCACGGCGAGCGCGTTGAGCTGCCTGAGCCGCGACAGGTCACCACCGCTCAGTTCGCCGGCCATCGGCCCCCCTTGCTGTCCGCTTTCCCAGACCGAATAATGATGCTCTCCATGATATTTCTTCGGGGGAGGTTCCATGACTGAGGTGACTCTAGCCGTCGTCGGCGGCGGCCTGCGAGGGCTGACCTACGCGCGCCGCGCGCACGCCACGGGCGCCGGGCGGGTGGTGGCGGTGGCGGATCCCGACCCGCTCCGGCGCGCCCTCTTCGTCGAGGAGTTCGGTATCGCGCCGGAGCGGGCGCACGCCGGCTGGAAGGAGCTCGCGGCTGGCGGGCGGGTCGCCGACGCGGCCGTCATCGCCACCCACGACTGGCTGCACGCCGAGCCCGCGGTGACGCTGGCGGACCTCGGTTACCACATTCTCCTGGAGAAGCCGATGGCCACGAGCGAGCCGGAGGCGGCCATGATCGCCGAAGCGGCCCGGCGCAACCGCATCCTGCTCGCCGTCTGCCACGTGCTGCGGTACACGCCGTACACGCGCCTGGTGAAGGAGCTGGTGGACGCGGGCAGGATCGGGCGGCTCGTCAGCGTCCAGCACCTGGAGCCCGTGGGCTGGTGGCACCAGGCGCACTCGTTCGTCCGCGGTCACTGGCGGCGGCAGGACACCTCGGCGCCGATGTTGCTGGCCAAGGCGTGCCACGACATCGACTGGCTGGTGCACCTCTTCGGACGGCCGCCCGCCCGGGCTCGTCGTTCGGCTCCCTGTCACACTTCCACGCGGGCGCCGAGGAGCTCGTCGCCGCCGGCGGCGCGGAGGGACCGTCGGCGGGCGACGGGCACGGAGGCGGCGACGAAGGGCTCACCGACGCCTTCCTCGCCGCCGTGGCCTCGGGTGACGCCACCCTGCTCCGGTCGGACGCGGCCGAGAGCCTGATGACGCACCGCGTGGTGTGGGCCGCGGAGCAGGCCCGGCACACGGGCACGGTCGTGACCCTCCAGGAGCCCTGACGCTCAGCCCCAGATCTCCTGGGCGGTCTCCACGATCAGGGCGAGCTTGGCGAACTGCTGCTCGGCCGTGAGCTGGTTGCCCTCGACGGTGGAGGAGAACCCGCACTGCGGCGACAGACAGAGCTGGTCGAGGTCGACGAACTTCGCGGCCTCGTCGATGCGCCGCTTCAACGTGTCCTTCGACTCCAGCTCGCCCGACTTGGTGGTGACGAGCCCCAGCACCACCATCTTGCCCGGCGGCACGAACCGCAGCGGCTCGAACCCGCCCGACCGCTCGTCGTCGTACTCCAGGAAGAACCCGTCCACCTTCAGCTCGCTGAACAGCGCCTCGGCGACGAAGTCGTACCCGCCTTCCGCCGCCCAGGAGGAACGGAAGTTTCCGCGGCACATGTGCGTCGTGATCGTCATGCCGCCGGGCTTGGCGGCGAGCGCGGCGTTGATCTGCCGGATGTAGCGCAGGTGCATGTGGTCGGCGTCGTCGCCCCGTGAGGCCAGCTCAGCCCGCTGGGCCGGGTCGTTGAGGTAGGCCAGGCTGGTGTCGTCGAACTGCAGGTAGGTGCAGCCCAGCGCGCCGATCCTGCGCACCTGCTCGGCGTAGGCCGCGCTGAGGTCGCTCCAGAACTCCTCCACGTCCGGATAGACCTCGGGGTCGATGGCCGCGGGCCCGCCCCGGTAGTGGACCATGCTGGGCGAGGGGATGGTCAGCTTGGGCACGACGCCGGCGCCGCGGACGGCGAGCGTGTCGCGCAGGTAGGTGAAGTCGTCGGCGAAGACGGGCTCGTTCAGCTTGATCCGGTTGTGCACGCGCAGCGCCGCGGGGGTGAACTCGATGTCGCCCTGCTCGTTGTGGAAGCGGACCGTGATGTGCTCGTCGGAGGCCTGGCCGATGCCGCCGAGCTGGTAGATGAAGTCCATGTGCCAGGAGGCCCGCCTGAACTCGCCGTCCGTCGCGCTCTGCAGCCCGGTCTCCTCCTGGCGGCGTACCACCTCTCTGATGGCCTCGTCCTCGACCTCGCGCAGCGCGTCGCCGGTGAGGCTCTCGCGGGCGCGGAGCAGCGCGGGCGGGCGCAGGAGGCTGCCGACGTGGTCAGCGCGGAAAGGGGGTGTGGTGCGCACTGCTGATCATCTCCTCGGATGGGGGCCGTGGTCGGGGCCTCCGTAGAGCGTGCGCAGCGGGGCTTTGAGCAGCTTGCCCGCCGCATTTTTAGGGAGTTCAGGGACGATTTCTAGATATTTCGGGATTTTGAAGCGGGCCAGCCGCCCGTCCAGGTGCGCCAGCAGCTCGGCGGGGCCGGCCTTCGTGCCCGGCCGCGTCACGACCAGGGCCTTGCCGACCTCGCCCCACCTGTCGTCGGGCACGCCGATCACCGCGCACTCGGCGATCGCCTCGTGGCCGTACAGGACGCTCTCCACTTCGGCGGGGTAGACGTTCTCGCCCCCGGAGATGATGACGTCGTTGAGCCGGTCGGAGATGCGTACGTAGCCGTCCTCGTCGGCGACGCCGATGTCTCCGGAGCGGAACCAGCCGTCGGGCGAGAGCACTTTCGCGCTCTCCTCGGGCCGCCCCCAGTAGCCGGGCATCACGTTCGGGCCCTGGACGTACACCTCACCCGGCTCGCCGGGGCCCGCCGCGGAGCCGTCGGGCGCGACCAGGCGGACGTCCGAGAAGAAGCACGGCACCCCGGCCGTGCCCGCCTTGGCGACCGAGTGCTCGGCCCCCAGGAAGAGGGCGCCCGGCGCGGTCTCGGTCATGCCGTAGCCCTGCAGGAACGTCAGCCCCCGCTCCTGATAGGTCCTGATCAGCGGCTCGGGCACCGGCGCGCCGCCGCACAGCAGGTGGCGCAGGCTCGACAGGTCGGCCTCCGCCCAGCGCGGCGACCGCGCGAGGAAACCGAACATCGACGGCACCCCGAACATCACCGTGACCCGCTCCGACTCGATCAGGTCGAACGTGCGCTCCACGTCGAACGTCGGCTCCAGGATCGCCCTGCCGCCCTTGAGCACGGTCGGGATCAGCGTCTGGGCCAGCGCCGCGATGTGGAACATGGGGGCGCTGACCAGCGTCACCTCGTCGTGCGCGAGCGGCACGTCGACCAGCAGGTTGACGGTGTTCCACGTCAGGTTGCCGTGGGTGAGCATCGCCCCCTTGGGGCGGCCGGTCGTGCCCGACGTGTACATGATCAGGCACACGTCGTCCTGGCTCACGGGCTCGTCGACGGGTTCAGGCGACCCGCTCCGCAGGAGGTCGTCGTACGCGTCCGGCCCGATGTGCCGGCCAGGGAGATCCGCGCCGTCCTGCCCCTCGCCCAGCACGACGACCCGCGCGCCGGCGTCCTCGATGATGTAGCGCAGCTCGGGCGTGGCCAGCCGGGTGTTGAGCGGAACGAACACCGCACCCAGCAGCCCCGCGGCGAAGAACGTCTCCACCATCGCGGGCTGGTTGGCCCCCAGGAAGGTGACCCGGTCGCCGCGCCGCACGTCGAGGCCGGCGAGCGCAGAAGCCAGCCGGTACGCGCGATCGCGCATGTCCCGGTAGGTGTGGTCGCGCCCGCGGTAGCTCAGCGCCACCCGCTCGGGCGTCATGCGCGCCCTGCGTGCCGGCCACGATCCCGTCCCCTGATTCCGCATCGGCACTCCTTGACGCTCAAGCCCTCAAGTTAGGCCACTTCGAGATCGCTGTCACCGTTCTGCCCAACTTTCGTCAGGGACGGTGTCGAGGAGGTCGTCCGCGACCGTCACCGCCTCCGCCCTGAACCGCTCGTGCAGCGCGTGGCAGACCCGCTGGGCCTTCTCCGCGGGCCAGTCGTGCGGCAGGTAACGCAGCGGGAGCCGCGGATCGGCCCTGATGATCTGCAGCCAGCCGGTGAGCAACATCAGCGAGCGGGCCAGGTCGTCGGGCGCCTCCGGCGCGGGATCGGCCTGGTCCCAGCGGCTCAGGAACTCCCGGTAACGATCGCCCAGGCCCTCCAGGTCGTACGCGTCGCTCACCAGGGTGTGCATGTCGGTCGGGCGTCTGGGCTCGGCGGAGAAGACCTTCACGTTCGCGCCGAGATCCTCGACCACCTGAGCGGGGTCCACTTCGCCGGGAGCGATCCAGAGCCCGTTCTGCAGCGGCCCGAACCCGGCCCAGATCAGCCGCGAGCGCAGCTCATGACGCTGCCGCTGCCACGACTCGGGCAGCGAGAAGCCGATCAGCGTCCAGCGGTCGTCGCCCGCGTCGTTGACCACGCCGCTGTGCCAGATGCGCCGCTCGCCGTCCTTGAGCACCTCGGCGCTGGCCGGGGTGAGGCCGAAATACATGCGGCGGCCCGAGCGGCGCCGGCGCAGCAGGCCGCGGCGGACCATCCGCGTCAGCGTCGAGCGCGTGGCCTCCTCGGAGATCCCCACCCTGGCGAACGCCTCGATGAAACTTTTCGACGCGACGCAGACCCCGCGGCCGTATACGTGATCTCCGAGAAAGGTGAGAATCACCGATTGAGGCCGCATGGCAGCCCTCCCCCAGATATTCGGCACTCTATTGACAGCCGTAATGTACCTGCCTACATTCAGGGCCACACGCGACGGCTCCCTAGCGACCGAGCGGCCTCACCCGGTGAGGCCATGAGCACGGAGGTCCTGATGCGCAGGTTGCTCCCGTCCCTGGCCGTTCTCGTGCTCGCCGTCGCCGCGTGCGGCGGCGGCGACGGCGGTGACGGGTCCGGCGCGCAAGATCCGATCAAGGTGGGCCTCATCGTCTCCCTGACCGGCAACTACACCCCGCTCGGCAGCGAGGACAAGAAGGCCGTCGAGCTGGCGGTCGAGCAGGTCAACGCGCAGGGCGGGCTGCTCGGCCGCACGGTCGAGCTGGTCACCCGCGACGACAAGACCGCCCCCGACCAGGGCATCGTGGCCTACAACCAGATCAAGGGCGAGATCGACGCCCTGATCGGCCCGGTGTTCTCCAACTCGGCGCTCGCGGTCGAGCCGCTCGCGCAGCGCGACAAGATGCCGTACCTGTCGCTGGCGCCCACGCAGGAGCAGGTCGAGCCGATCAAGTCGTACATCTTCGTCACCCCGGCCCTGTCCAGCATGTACGCCGAGCGCTACCTGCAGTACATCCAGGCCGAGGGCATCAAGACGGTCGCCGTCGCCTGGGACTCCAAGAGCGCCTATTCCGTATCGGGGCACGAGTCGATGGTCGAGCTCGCCCCCAAGTACGGCGTGACGATCGCCGTCGACGAGCCGTACGAGACCACGACCTCCGACTTCAGCCCGCTGTTCCAGCACGTGCGCGACTCGCCGGCCGAGGCGCTCGTGTTCTGGGGCTCGGGCGCGCCCGGCGTGACCGCCGCCAAGCAGTACGTGGCCTCCGGGCTCAAGACGCCGCTGTTCCTCACCGCGTCGCAGGCCAGCAAGCTGTGGCTGGAGCCGATGGGCGACGCCTCGGAGGGCATGACCGTGCAGAGCGCCATCGGCGTGGTCGGCGAGCACCTGCCCGACGGCAAGCAGAAACAGGTCATCGAGCAGATGGCCACGCCGTACGAGCAGAAGCACGGTTACCCGCCGCCGCAGTTCGCGCAGGACGGCTACAGCGCGAGCCTGCTGCTGTTCGAGGCGATCAGGAAGGCGAACAGCACCGACAAGACCAAGATCCAGCAGGCTTTGGAGACCATGGACCTGATCACGCCGAACGGCCGTTTCCGCTACTCCCCCACCGATCATTCCGGGCTCTCCCCCGAGTTCATCTCGGTCAACACGGTGAAGAACGGCGAGTTCGTCCCCACCGAATGGGCCAAGGACGAGCTCGCCAAGACCGTCGCCGCGGCGGGGTAGCGCGTGCTGGAGGTCACCGGGGTGTCCCGATCCTTCGGGGGCGTCTACGCCGTCCGCGACGTCTCGCTGAGCGTCGCGGACGGCGAAGTCTGCGGCGTCATCGGCCCCAACGGGGCCGGCAAGTCCACGCTGTTCAACCTGATCACCGGCCATCTGGCGGCCGAGCACGGCCGGATCTCCTTCCTCGGGCACCGCGTCGAACGGCTCGCGGCGCACCGGCGGGCCAGGCTCGGCATGTCCATCGTCTTCCAGGCCGCCCGGGTCTTCCGCGGCATGACGGTCAGGGAGAACGTCATGGTGGGGCTGCACGGGCGCACTCGGGCGGGGTTCGTCTCGGCCGCGCTGCGGCTGCCGCGGCACCGCCGCGACGAGCGGGAGATCGCCGCCGAGGCCTCGCGCGCCCTCGACCGCGTGGGCCTGGCCGAATGGGCCGACCGGCCCGCCGACCTGCTGCCCATCGGCCAGCAGCGGGCGCTGCAACTCGCCCGCGCCCTGTGCGCGCGGCCCCGGCTGCTGCTGCTCGACGAGCCCGCGTCCGGCCTGCGCGGCAACGAGCGCGAACGCCTCGCGGCGCTGATCGAGGAGCTGCGGGCGAGCGGCCTGACGATCCTGCTCATCGAGCACGACGTGGCGTTCGTGACCCGGCTCGCCGACCGCGTCGTGGTGCTCGACCTGGGGCAGGTCATCGCCGACGGCACCCCCGCCGAGGTGCGCGCCGACCCGCTGGTGCTCGCCGCCTATCTCGGACAGGCCTCATGATCGACGTCAAGGACCTGGTGGTCTCGTACGGCACCGCGACCGCGCTCGAACACGTCACCCTCGCCGTACGGGGCGGCGAGATGGTCGCCCTGCTCGGCCCGAACGGCGCCGGCAAGTCGACGCTCGCCAACACCCTCGCCGGCCTGCTCAAACCCTCCTCCGGCACCGTGGACGCCGGCGGCCGGGTCGCGCTCATCCCCGAGGGCCGCCAGCTCTTCCCCGACCTGACCGTGGCCGACAACCTCGCGCTCGGCGGCTGGCGCTCGGGACAGCGCGACCCGTCCCTCGTCTACGACCTGCTGCCCCGGCTCGCCGAGCTCGCCGGCCGGCGGGCCGGCGTGCTGTCCGGCGGCGAGCAGCAGATGGTGGCGTTCGGGCGGGCCATGATGTCGCGGCCCGACGTCCTCGTGGTGGACGAGCTCTCCCTGGGCCTCGCCCCCAACGTGACCGCCGACCTGGCCGCCCACCTCGCCGCGCTCAACGCCGAGCAGGGGCTGACCGTGCTGCTCATCGAGCAGAACGCGCGGCTGGCGTTCGAGCTGTGCCGGCGGGCGTACGTGCTGGAGTCCGGGCGGCTGGTGACCGAGGGCGAGTGCGCGGTGCTGGCCGACGACCCGCGCGTGGCCAGCGCTTACCTGGGAGGGGCGATCACATGAGGGCGCGCCAGGAAGGGGCGGCCACATGAGCGCGTACCTGGGAGGGGCGGTCACATGAGCGCCTTCCTCACCTATCTCCTGAACGGCCTGGCGGTCGGGTGCGCGATCGCGCTCATCGCCAGTGGCCTGGTCGCCATCCACCGGGTCACCGGCGTGGTCAACTTCGCGCAGGGCACGTTCGCCGTCGTCGCGGGGTTGTGCACGTCGTCGCTGCTCGGGCTCGGGTTCCCGCACGGGCTGAGCGAGCTGGCCGCCGTGCTGGCCGCGGCGGTCGCGGGCCTGCTGACCGGGCTGGCCGCCATCGGCAAGCGCGGCACCACGCCGCTGTCGGCGCTGATCGTCACGCTGGGCGCGGGCGTGCTCGCGTACGCGGTCGAGATCGTCCTGTGGGGCGACCAGCCGCGCTCGGCGCCCGGCCTGGCCGGCTCGGTCACCGTGGCGGGCGCGCGCATCCAGACCCAGCACCTGCTCGTCATCGGCGTGACGGCGGCCACGTTCGTGTTGCTCGCGCTCTTCTTCGGCCGCACCTACCTGGGCAAGGCGCTGACGGCCTGCGCCTCCAACCCGTACGCGGCGCGTGTGGTCGGCATCGACGTCAGGAAGATGGGGCTGCTGGCGTTCACGCTCGGCGGGCTGCTCGGCGGCATCGCCGGGGTGCTGGTGACGCCGCTGCGGCCCATCTCCTTCGACACCGACGTCACGCTCATCGTGAACGGCTTCGCCGCCGCCGTCTTCGGCGCGCTCACCCGGCCCGTCATCACGCTCATCGGCGCGCTGCTGCTCGGCGTGGCCGAGACCATGGCCGCCGGCTACGGCTACGGCTCCCACCAGCTGGAAGTGGCGCTGGGGCTCATGCTCGTCGTCATGATCGTACAAGCGAGCCGCCGCTCGGCCATCTCCCTGGAGTCCACATGATCAGGCTGGTGGCCGGGCTGCTGATCGCCGCCGTCACGCTCGCCCTCCCCGCGGTGCTCGACGACAGCGCGCTGGCCGTGTACATCCTGCTCGGCCTGGCCGCCATGGTCACGGTCGGGGTGTCGCTGCTCATGGGGTACGCCGGGCAGGTCTCGCTCGGCCAGGGCGCCTTCTACGCCATCGGCGCCTACACCGCCGCGCTGCTCGCGCTGAACGGCGTGCCGCCCCTCGCAGGGCTGGTCGCCGCGCCCGTGGTCGCCGCCCTGTCGGCGCTCGTGATCGGCACACCGCTGCTGCGGCTGCGCGGGCACCACCTGGCCTTCGCGACGCTGGCCATGCAGCTCATCCTGCTCTCGCTGGCCGGCCAGCTCGAGTTCACCGGCGGCGACATCGGGTTGCAGGCCATCCCGCAGTTCTCCATCGGGTCGTTCGAGGCGACGGGCGCGGCCACGTACGCGTACCTGACCTGGGCGGGGCTGGCCCTGGTGATGCTCGTGACGCGCAACGTCATCACCTCACGGCCGGGCCGCGCCCTGCGCGCCCTGGCCACCAGCGAGACCGCGGCCGCCTCCTCGGGGATCCCGGTCGGGCGCTACAAGCTGGTCGTGTTCGCGCTGTCGGCGGCCTTCGCCGGGCTGGCGGGCGGCATCTACTGCTTCTACACCGGCTACGTGGCGCCGGGGTCGTTCCCCGTGCTCATCTCCATCCAGTACATCGTCATGGCCGTCGTCGGCGGGCTCGGCACGATCTGGGGCGCCGTCGTCGGGGCGAGCGCGATCACGCTGCTCCTGCAGGCACTCAACACCCTGGGGGCGCTGCCCGGCATGCCGACGTACGCGCCGAGCGTGCTCTCGTACGCCGTCTACGCCCTCGTCCTCATCGTGGTCGTGCTCTTCCTGCCCCAGGGCCTCCTGCCCGCCGTCACCGACCGGCTGTCCAGGAAACGGCAGAGCACTCCGGTGGAGACCCGCTGACGCCACCGGCCCTCGGAAACGTTGCCCGTGCCGCGACATATCGGGGAAGGGTGTGGCATGGCGCATGATTGGGCGCGTTCCTGTTCCGACTCCGCACAAGGCGTTGCACCTTAGGGCGTGGTCCAGAGCGACGACCAAGGGGACGAGCTGGTCGAGGGCAGCGATCGATGGCGCGGGGGGTCGCAGCGGCACAGGGAACGGCCTCCCCATGGGGCACCTCCGGTAGAACCGCCAGGCATGAGTACTCGGAGTCGCGGGTGACATCACCGGCTGCTCCCCGATCATCCCTTTCTCTCATGACATCCCCGGGCGACACTGGACAGCATGTCCAATATCGCACCCGTTCCCGTGCTGCGTGGCCGCGGCGAGGAGGAGCGTGCCCTGCTCGGGCTCCTCGACAACGCCCGCTCAGGTTCCGGCGGGGCGTTGCTGCTGGCGGGAGCGCCCGGGATGGGGAAGACCGCGCTGCTCGACCTGGCCGCCGCACACGCTGCCCAGGGTTTCCTGGTGCTGCGCGTGTCGGGGGTCGAGCCGGAGTCGCGCCTCCCGTACGCGGGGCTGCACGGTTTGTTGCGCCCGGTCGCCGCGCACGCCGCGGCGCTGCCGGAGGCGCAGGGGAGAGCCCTGATGGAGGCCATGGAGTCCGGGACGCGGGCCGCCGGGCTCGCCCTGCCCGCCGCCGTCCTCGGCCTGCTGTCGGCGGTGGCGGCACAGCAGCCGGTCCTGGCCTGCGTGGACGACGCGCACCTGCTGGACCCGGCCAGCCGGGACGTGCTGGCGTTCGTGGCGAGGCGGGTGTCGTACGAGCCGGTGGCGCTGCTGTTGGCCACAAGGGCGGAAGGGCTGCAAGGTGTGCCGGTCCGGGTGCTGGGCGGGCTGGACGAGGCGGCGGTGCGGGAGCTGGCCGCCGACCTGGCGCCCGGCAGGATCGCCGGCGACCTGCTGGCGGCGCTCGACCAGATCGCCCGCGGCAACCCCCTCGCCCTGGCCGAGCTGATCGGCGACCTCGCCCCGGACCAGCTCGCGGGCCTGGCCGCCCCGCCCACCACGCTCCCCCGCGGGGGTCGCCTGTGGCGGACGCACGCCGCCCGCCTGGCATCCCTGCCCGAGGACACCCGGCGGCTCCTGCTGCTGATCGCCGCCGATCCCGGCCTGGACGTGGCGACGCTGATCCGCGCCGCCCGCCCCGCATGCGCGCTCACCGCCCTCGAACCGGCCGAACGCGCGGGCATCCTGCACTCCGCCGGAGAACGTTATGACTTCCACGATCCTGCCGTGCGCGGGGTCGCGTACCACGACGCCCCTCTCGCCCGCCGCCGCCAGGCCCACCGCGTCCTGGCGGCACTCCTGGAGGACCGGCACGCGGAGACCCCCGCGCGCCGGCTGCGGCGCGCCTGGCACCGGGCCCGCGCGCTCGACGACCCGGCAGGACGAGACACGGAACGGCTGGCCGGCGAGCTGGTCGCGGCGGCGCTGGAGGCGCGCCCGCCCGATGACGGCTGTCCCGGCGGGCCGGAGCCGTACCTCGCGCTGGAACGCGCCGCCGAGCTCACCGAGCACGGTCCCGCCAAGGCCGAGCGGCTGGCCACCGCCGCCAGGCACGCGTGGATCGCGGGACGGCCTCAGGTCGCCCGCGCGCTGCTGGCCAGGCTCCGCTCCCTGACCGCGCCCGACGACGTACGTGGCCGCGTACAGCTGCTGCACGGCAGCCTCGAACTGCTGCGCGGCGAGACCGGCAGCGCCCGCGAGGAGCTGCTGGCCGCGGCGGCCCGCCTGCTGACCAGCCACCGCACGCTGGGGGTGCGCGCGCTCGTCAGGGCGGCCGACGCCAGCTACCGGGCCGGCGACAACCGGGCGTTCATCGCGATCGCCCGCCAGGCGGCCGCGCTGCGCCGCCCCGACGAGGCCGCCCCGGCCCAGCTCATGTTCGAGTATCTGGCGGGCATGGCCTCCACCTTCAGCGGCTCGCACCAGGAGGCCGCCGGGCCGCTGCGGCGCGTGGTCGACCTGGCCGGTTCCGTCCGCGATCCCGCCGTGCTCGTGTGGGCGTGCGTGGCCAGCCTGCTGCTCGGTGAGGACGCCACCGCGCACCGCCTGTCGGCCCGCGCCGTCGAGGCCGCCCGGACGCGTGGCGCCGCCTCCGCCGTGCCACAGCTGCTCGAGTACATGGTCTACCCGGAGATCTGGATGGGCAGGTACGCCTCCGTCGCGACGACCGCGGCCGAGGGGCTCCGTCTCGCCCAGGACACCGGCCAGCTCAACACGGCGGCCCAGCACCTGGCCTGGCTGGCGATGACGGCGGCCGTCGAAGGCGACAGCGAGACCTGCCGGGTGCGTGCCGACGCCGCGATCGAGATGGCCGACGCCCACGAGCTGGGCATCGCGGGCGCCATCGGCACCTGGGCGCTGGCCTGCCTCGACCTGGCCGCCGGCCGCCCCGCCGACGCCGCCGCCCGGCTGCGCGCCGAGCGGCGCAACAACCACGTCGTGATCCGCGTCATGGCGACACCGCACTTCATCGAGGCGTCCGCGCGTACCGGCGACCGCGAACGGGCCGCCGCCGCGCTGCGCGTGCTCGAACGCTGGGTCGGCAGCACCCGCAGCCCCGACCTGCGCGCGCTCGTGGCCCGCTGCCGTGCGTTGCTCGCCGCGCCCGGCGAGGCGGACGAGCTGTTCCGCGAGGCGCTCGACCTGCACGGGCAAGGGGTGTGCGAGTTCGAGTCGGCGCGCACCCGGCTGCTGTACGGCAGCGCGCTACGCCGCGACCGCCGCCCGGGCGCCGCCAGGAACCATCTCCACGCGGCGCTGGAGACGTTCGAACGCCACGGCGCCCGCCTGTGGACCGAACAGGCCAGGACCGAGCTGCGCGCGTCCGGCGACCCGGTACGCCTCACCCGGCCGGCCACCACGCGGCAGCTCACGGCACAGCAGTTGCGGATCGCGCGCATGGTCGCCGAGGGCGCCACCAACAAGGAGGTGGCCGAGCGGCTCTTCCTGAGCAGGCGCACCGTCGAGCACCACCTCAGGAACATCTTCGACCGGCTCGGCGTGCGCTCCCGCGTCGAACTGGTACGGCTCATGTCCTGATCGGAGACCGGTGATTTCACCGATGCACGGCTGACTGCGCATCCGAACAATGGCGACAGACAGCAGTCACCCCACTTCGAGCAGGGAGTATGACGACGTGCAGCTCACCACCCCCCACCGCGGCGCGCGAACGTTGACCAAGCTCGCCCTCACCCTCGCACTCCTCGGCGGCGGCCTCGCCGCCGCTCCCGCCGCCCACGCGGCGGCCGGCCCGTACGAGCGCGGCCCGGACCCCACGGACGCCTTACTCGAGGCGAGCCGCGGGCCGTTCTCGACGTCCCAGCGGAGCGTCTCCTCGCTGGTCGGCGGCTTCGGCGGCGGAGAGATCTACTATCCGGACGACACCAGCCAGGGCACGTTCGGGGCGATCGCCATCTCGCCCGGCTACACCGCCAGGTGGTCCAGCCTCGCCTGGCTCGGCCCGAGGATCGCCTCGCACGGCTTCGTCGTGATCGGCATCGAGACCAACACGATCTACGACCAGCCCGCCAGCCGGGGCCGCCAGCTCCTCGCGGCCCTCGACTACCTGGTGGAGGACAGCCCGTCGACGGTCCGCGGCCGCATCGACCCGTCCAGGCTGGCCGTGGCCGGCCACTCGATGGGCGGCGGAGGCTCGCTGGAGGCCGCCGACGACCGATCCTCGCTCCAGGCGGCCGTGCCGATCGCGCCGTGGAACCTGACGAAGAGGTGGTCGGGCGTGCGCGTCCCGACCATGATCATCGGCGGGGAGAGCGACAGCGTCGCCCCGGTCTCCAGCCACTCCGAGCGGTTCTACGAGAGCATCCCGTCGTCGTCGGAGAAGGCGTACCTCGAGCTCAACGGCGCGAGCCACTTCTTCCCGCAGACCCCCAACACCACCATGGCCAAGTCGATGGTGGCCTGGCTCAAGCGGTTCGTCGACGACGACACCCGCTACGAGCAGTTCCTGTGCCCGCCGCCCAGCGGGCTGGCCATCGAGGAGTACCGCGACACCTGCCCCAGCTCCTGACCTCCGCCCCCGGTGGCGGCCGCCTTCACTGGGCGGCCGCCACCACTCTTGTGTCACCGTCCCCGCGTCGCCGCCACGTGGTACACCGTGTTCGCGGAGCAGAGCGTAACCCGGACCTGGAACGTCAGTTACCCGTGTGACCGCAAATGGATCGGAGCACTCGGGATCAACGACGGGAGGACCTTGAAACCGCGGGGGCCAACTGCTGAAGCTCCCCGCGGGTTCGGCGGAAGCCAGGAACCTTCCACGATGGGCGTGCGGCCGGCGATGTCCGTTCCTCAATGCCGGGGGTCAGGCGGAGAGCTTGGTGCGGTGCGGGCGGCGCCGGATCTGGCCGGTGCGGGCAGCCCGCCGCAGCAGGACGATCGTGGGCGCCGAGCAGACCAGCAGGGCGAGCAGGCTGGCCTCGGGTCCGAACGTGCCGCCGGTCAGCGCGGCCGGGCCGGACAGCGTGACGTTCAGCAGGCCGTGGGGCGCCACGTCCGACCCGGAGAGCATGACACCGAAGATCCCGGCGTGGGTGAAGTTCCAGGCGAAGTGCAGGCTGATCGGCAACCACAGCGAGCGGGTGGCGACGTAGGCGGCGGTCGTCATGGCCCCGCCCGTCAAGGCGATCGAGAGCGTGCCCCACAGCGTGGCGTTGACGTTGACCAGGTGCGTCGCACCGAACAGCAGCGTGGATACGACCAGGGCGATCACGGTGCCGATACGTTCCTCCATGATGCGGAACAGGACCCCGCGGAACAGGAGTTCTTCGGCGACCGCGACGCTCGCCATCATGCCCGCGGTGCCGAGGAAACCGCCGAAGGATGCCCAGGACACGTTCTGCCAGCCACCGAACACCGCGATCAGCAACATCAACGCGGTGAACAGGCCGGACCCGAGCAGCGCCCCGCGCCACAGCTGGGACCGCCTGTCCGTCTTCTCGAGTTCGGGGATGTCCGGGCGGAGTTCGACGGTTCGGCAAAGCCAGCGGTAGCAGGCCACAGCGGCGACGGCCAGGCCGACCCCCACCGGCAGGGCGAGAATCGGGACGGGCGAGACGAGCTGGTTGATCCCGGCGATCGCCACCATCACGCCGAACAGGGCGACCAGCAGGACGGGAAACCGGAACGTGCGCAACCGGCGCCGGCCCGTGGAGGGGTGAGCCTGAGGGCTTTCCGGGTGCTCCGTGGACGCCACGATCGTGATCCTCTCGATCAAGTTCCCGCAGCGTTTTCTGCGGTCAGAAGGGAGGTTAGGGATCGGAGCGGGGCGTACCATCCCCCTGGAACGAACATTCGCGGTAGCTCTCACGAGGGATCACCGGCCAGGGACGCCACCGGCTCAAGCGCGCAGAGGCCACGGCCAGGACTGCCGCTCCGCCGATGATGCCGCAGCCGTCAGGAGCCCCTAACCGGCGCACCAGGCCGGTCAACGGCCCCCGCGATTCAGCGATCGGCCCTGTGCCACCCGCAATCCTGTGTGTCACCCGGCGGAAGACGTCTCCAAGGCGAAGGGGGTGCCCGACCCCATGGCCTTTTCCGCGTACGCCCTCGTTGTCGCGGTGGCTGTCGGTGCGAACACCAAGCCGGTGACGAGGGTGCCCTGGCTGCGAGTTCGAGCCGGACGCCGTTGGTCGGGCTCCACTGCGCGGACTCGGCGACGGCGTAAGCGTTCGTGCCGTCGAAACGCTGGACGGCCAGGGCCGACAGGACGGTGGATGGCGCCGCCGCCGTTGGCGTCGAGGACGGGGGCGAAGGCCCGGATCATGGCGAGGATGCCGTAGAAGTGGTTGTCGAGGGTCAGTCGGATCTTGTCGAGGTCACCACCGGGAGGGCGCTCGCCCGGGAGCGTCGCCGCTCCCGGCATGGCGGCCGCCACCGGAACGTGTCACCGCAGGACGCATCTCATGACGAGGAACACGGGGAACCGGGCGGCGTCCGGGCGGGTCGCCGCCCACTCCTGGGCGGGCTTGGGCTCGTCCATCGCGTCCAGCCACAGGCCGTGGCGGCGCAGCGTGTTGACGTACGTCGCGAGCGTGCGGTGGTTGGCGCCCACCTGGCGGCGCAGGGTCGAGCGGTCGCCGTCGGCCCGCCACCAGCCCTCCGCGTGATAGCGGGCGTCGCCCGGCCAGGAGCCGGAGACGCCCTGCCCGCCGGGGAAGCACGGGTGCAGGATGGAGCAGGCGAACACGCCCCCCGGCCGGAGCGTGCGGGCGACGGTCGCGACCGCGCCTTCGAGGTCGTCGATGTCGGACAGGCCGAACGCGCACACCACGGCGTCGAACAACCCCACCCCGCCGGGATCGGCAGCTCCCGCGATCCCGTCCACCCCGCTGGATGCCCCGTCGGATACCCCGCCGCACTCGGTCGCGTCCAGCGGGCCGGGGTCGGTGGCGTCGGCGTGGACGTAGCGGATGCCGAGCGGGGTTTCGCGCTCGGCCGCCCGCGCCTTCTCGATCAGCGCCGACGAGAGGTCGACGCCCACGACCGCGGCCCCGCGGCGGGCGAGCGCGCGGCTGATCCGGCCGTGACCGCAGGCCAGGTCCAGCACCCGACGGCGCGCGAGCGGCCCCAGCAGGTCGAGCAGGCGCACGGACGCGGGATCGTCGACGTCGTCGGACCAGCCGGCCGCGTAGAAGCCGGCGACGTCGTCATAGCGCGCGGCCTTCGGCATGACTCCGACCCTACGCGTCACCGCTGCGCGATCCGAGGGATGTTCGTCGAGCGCGGAACGGCCTCCCGGCAAAGAATCCGCCACGGCGGGGCCTGATTCCGGTGTGCATCCCGCCGCCGCCCCACCTGCCGATAGAAAGATCGGCCCCGTGGTCGAGCAGGCACGGCGGTCAACGCGGGGGTAGGAGATGGGCAAGGCCCGGATCGCGGCGGTCATCGCGCTGGCCGCGCTGGGCGGCGGCGGAGCCGCTCCGGCCGCGGCGGGCGCGCCGGAGTCGGGCGGACCGCCGTCGAGGAGCGCTCCGGCGGTGGGCGGGCCGCGACCGGTCGCGCCACCGCCCGCGAGTCTGCGCATCGGCCACACCGCCGTTCCCGACCCGGTGGTCATCGGCGGGCAGGCCGTCTACACGGTGACCGTCACCAACATCGGGGACACGGCCGCCGAGGGCGTGACCATCACCGGCGCCCTCGACGAGCACGTGGCTCCCGGCCCGCTCCCCGACGGCTGCGGGCTCGCCGGCCGGACCATCACCTGCGGCGGGCCGTCCCTGACGATCCCGGCGGGCCGGAGCGTGACCCGTTCGTTCCCTGTCGTGATCGACCCCGGGCTTTCCGACGGCACGGCGCTCGTCAGCCGGGCCGAGGTCTCCGCGTCGGG
>NZ_SMKP01000014.1:0-93931 GCF_004349015.1 Nonomuraea diastatica | reverse complement strand
CCCCACCGCCGCCGCCCCGTCTCGGCCAGGCCCACGGCCAGCGCCGCGCCCGCAAGCAGCCCGCCCAGCACCCCGGAGGGCCGCCGGAGAGCGGCCAGCGCGGGCAGCAGCGACAGGAACGCGGCCATCCGCACCGGCTGCGCCAGGTCGTCGTAGGCCTGCCGGACGCGCTGCGACCAGAACCGGCGCGCGTCGCACGGGAGGCGGCGGACGTACAGGCCGGGCGCGTGCAGCTCGCGGCCGCCGTGGGCGCGCACGGTGCGGATCAGCTCCAGGTTCTCGAAAAGCACGTCGCCGTCGTAACCGCCCATGCGCATGAAGAAGCCGCGCCGCACGCCGAAGGTGCCCGGGTAGTCGGCGCCGAAGGCGCGGTTGAGCAAAGTGCGGGCGGTGTCCCAGCGGGCGTGCCAGGGCAGCGGGTCGAAGTAGTTCTGCGGCCTCACCAGGTCGGCGCGGGCCAGCAGGTCGTGCACCCCGGCGAGGGCGGACAGATCGTAGCGCACGTCGTCGTCGGCGATCACCACGCGGTCGCCGGCGGCCAGCAGCAGCCCGGTCGTGACGCCCGCGACCTTGCCGTTGGCGAAGCGGAGCCCGGCCGCCGGTCGCACGTGCCGGGCGAGGCCGCGCCAGCGGGCGGCGTGACGGGCGAAGAGGTCGTCGGGGCTGCCGTCCACGACGATCACCCGCGCGTGCCGGGAGAGCCGGGCCAGGTAGCCGGTCAGCTCGCCGAGCCCCTGGTCGTCGTCCCAGCGCAGTGGGAGCACGTAGTCCAGGTCGAGTGCGGTGCTCACGCCGGGACCCGCTCATCGAGCAGCGAGCCCACCCCGCGCCGCCAGCGGCCCATGACGTGCTCGGCCCACCGCCGTTCGAGCTCCAGCGCGCACGCGGCCCCGTACAGGATGTCACCCGTCAGCTCAGGGTGGGCGGCGGCGAAGCCGCCGCACATGTCATGGGCCGCGATCTGCTCGTGAACGGCGTCGGCCTGCACGTGCTCGTCGTAGAAGCGGGCGGTCTCCTGGCCGGCGCCGAGCCGGCGCAGGCCCATGGAGCAGCGGCGGCTGGGCAGCGACGAGGTCATCTCGATCGCCGCCAGGTGGCCGAGCAGCGCCCCGCGCAACCTCCTGTGCAGCCCGAACAGCGACATCACGTTGGACAGGGCCAGGGTGACGCCGGGGACGCGGTGCAGGTAGGCGCCGTAGGCGTCGTCCAGGCCGAGGCCGCGCATGGTGGCGCGGAACAGCTCGGCGTGCATGCGCTCGCGCCTGCCGCCGCCGTACTCGTCGGCCTGGATCTCCACCAGGGCCGCCTTGGGCCCGCCGCTGAGCCGCGGGATGGCCCAGGTGTGCGGGTCGGCCTCCTTCAGGTGGTAGATCGACCGGTGCACGACGAACTCGCGGAAAACCGGGAGGTCCGCGTCGCGCTGCAGAAACGCGGCCACGGACGGCCCGCCGGCGGAGGAGGTCAACGCGGTCAGCGCCTGCCCCACCTCGCGCGGCGGCACCGGCCCAGGGCCCGGCACGGCGGCTCTCAGTGCCTCCTCGAACCGCCGCTCCAGCCCGGCCCTGAACCTCAGCAGCCCGGGGTCCCACTCCCACCGGTCGTCGGCCTCGTCGAACCCCTGGTAGTGCAGTTCGTAGCAGGCGAACAGGGCGAGCTGGAGATCGTCGTCGTCCAGCCCGCCGGTCACGTGCGCGTCAGGGAACGGCACTCCCGGCGAGCCGGCGAGCCGGTCGAACAACACCGACGTGATGAGGCCACGTGCGGGTGGCAGCCGCATCAGGCACCCCCACCACAGCACTCGCAGGACAAGAAGTCCTCCGCAGTCACCGGCACCCCCGCATCCCCCGTACTCCCGCGGTTTCAAGGTGGTGGCTGCCCGTGGCTGCGGCCCCTAAACGCTGACCTCCACACACCCGCCGGCCACCCGTACGGGATAGACCGGCACCGTCACCGCGTCCTCGTCCAGGCAGCGCCCCGACACCAGGCTGAACACCTGCTTGTGCAGCGGCGAGGCGACGGTCGGCTCGCCCTTCCTGGTGCCGACGATGCCGCGGGAGAGCACGTACGCCCCGCTGAACGGGTCACGGTTGGCCAGCGCGTGCAGGGCGCCGTCGTAGGTGCGGAAGACGGCCACCTGCACGTTCCCGACCAGGGCGCAGACGCCGCGCTCCGGCAACATGGCGTCGTAGTCGCAGACCGGCGTCCAGGTCATCGCGCCACCGCCGGCCTGATCTGGCCGCGCTCGCTGCCGAACACGATCGACGGGTCGGGGACGCCAGGCGCGTTGACGAAGCTGACGAACCTGCTGAGCTTGTCCGGGTCGTCCAGCGTGGCCTGCCATTCGTCGGCGTACGTGGCGATGTGGTGCTCCATCTGCGCGTCGAGGTCGGCGCAGAGGCCGAGCGAGTCTTCCATGATCACCTCACGGAGGTAGTCGAGACCGCCGTCCAGCGACTCGATCCAGGCCGCGGTGCGTTGCAGCCGGTCGGCGGTGCGGATGTAGAACATGAGGAAACGGTCTATGGTCCTGATCAGCTCGTCGGTGCCCAGGTCCTTGGCGAGCAGGTCGGCGTGGCGGGGCTTGAAGCCGCCGTTGCCGCCGACGTACAGGTTCCAGCCCTGCTCGGTGGCGATGATGCCGAAGTCCTTAGACCTGGCCTCGGCGCACTCGCGGGCGCAGCCGGAGACGGCCGACTTGAGCTTGTGCGGCGAGCGCAGGCCGCGGTAGCGCAGCTCCAGAGCGATGGCCATGCCGACGGAGTCCTGCACGCCGTAGCGGCACCAGGTCGAGCCCACGCACGACTTCACGGTGCGCAGCGCCTTGCCGTACGCGTGGCCCGACTCGAACCCGGCGTCGACCAGCCGCCGCCAGATCTCCGGCAGCTGCTCGACCCTGGCCCCGAACAGGTCGATGCGCTGGCCGCCGGTGATCTTGGTGTAGAGGCCGAAGTCGCGGGCCACCTCGCCGATGACGATCAGCTTGTCCGGCGTGATCTCGCCGCCCGGGATGCGCGGCACGACCGAGTACGTGCCGTTCTTCTGGATGTTGGCGAGGAAGGCGTCGTTGGTGTCCTGCAGGGCGGCCCGCTCGCCCTCCAGGACGTGCCCGTTGTGCAGCGAGGCCAGGATCGAGGCCACGGCCGGCTTGCAGATGTCGCAGCCCCTGCCCTGCCCGTGCTCGGTGATGAGCTGGGAGAACGTGCTGATCTTGCGCACCCGTACGATGTCGAACAGCTCGGCCCGCGAGTACGTGAAGTGCTCGCACAGGCTCTTGCTGACCTCGACGCCCGACTTCTCCAGCAGTTGCTTGAGCATCGGCACGCAGCTGCCGCAGGTCGTGCCGGCCCTGGTGCAGGCCTTGATGCCGGCCACGTCGGCGGCGCCGCTCCCGGCGATGGCGGTGCGGATGTCGCCCGCGCACACGTTGTTGCACGAGCACACCTGCGCGTCGTCGGGCAGGTCCAGGCTCGCCGCCCCCGACCCGGTGAACAGCAGGTCGGACGGCGCGGCGGGCAGCGGCTTGCCGACGAACGGCCGCAGCGTCGTGTACGGCGAGGCGTCGCCCACGCAGATGCCGCCCAGCAGCGTCTGGGCGTCGTCGCTGATGAACAGCTTCTTGTAGACGCCGGCCACCGGGTCCATGTAGGTGACGTCGAGCGCGCCGTCCATCGCCCCGAACTGCGCCACCTCGACGCCCAGCAGCTTGAGCTTGGTCGACAGGTCGGCGCCCTCGAACACCGCCTGGCCGCCCATGATCTGCTCGGCCGCCACCTCGGCCATCGTGGTGCACGGCCCGACGAGCCCGTAGACCATGCCCCCGGCCAGCGCGCATTCGCCGACGGCGTAGATGGACGGGTCGGAGGTGCGCATCGCGGAGTCGACCACGATGCCGCCGCGTTCGCCCACCGCCAGCCCGGCCGACCTGGCCAGCTCGTCGCGCGGCCTGATGCCCGCGGAGAACACCACGACCTGCGCGTCCACCAGCGTTCCGTCGGGCTTGCGCAGCCCGGTGACCCGGCCCTCGCCGTCGGTGACGATGTCCTGGACGCCCGCACCGGCGTGCACGCTCAGCCCGAGCTCCTCGATGTGGGACTTCAGCACCGAGCCGCCGCCCTCGTCCACCTGCCGCGGCATCAGCCAGGGGCTCATCTCGACGATGTGCGCCTTCAGCCCGAGGGCCCGCAGCGCGTCGGCGGCCTCCAGCCCGAGCAGGCCGCCTCCGATCACGACGCCCTCCGCGGCGTCCTTGGCGGCCACCCTGATGGCGTCGAGGTCCTCGATGGTGCGGTAGACGAAGGCGTGCTCGGCCCCCGGCACCGGCGGCACGAACGGCGCCGATCCCGTGGCCAGTACGAGCACGTCGTACGGCTCGGCGCCGCCGTCCTCGGTGACGACGTGCCCGGCCTGCCGGTCGATCCCGGTGACACGGGTGTTCAGCCTGGTCACGACCCCGCCGGGTACGGGATAGGTGAGATCCTCCGCGGTGGTGCCCGACAGGTAGGAGGTCAGCGCCACCCGGTCGTAGGCCGGGCGCGGCTCCTCCCCGATCACGGTGATCCGGCCGTCGAAGCCCTTGTCCGCGAGCGTCTCCACGAACCGGTGCGCGGCCGGCCCGTACCCCACGACGACGATCCTGTTCATACCGAAACCCCTTCCTGCTCGCACAGCCAGCCGACGATGCCCTCCACGGCGTCGCGGCAGGTGCCGCAGCCGGTCGTGGCCCGGGTCGCGGCCGCCACTCCGGCCACGTCCCGCGCTCCCGCCTCCCAGCACGCCCTGATCTCGCCCTTGGTCACGTTGTTGCACTGACAGACCTTGGCCGCGTCCGGCATCAGCGTCGGGTTGTCGGCGACCGGCCTCGCCGCCGCTCCCGGGAACAGCAGGCCGGCCCGGTCGCCGGGCAACGGCCCGCCGCGGTCGAAGAGCTGGGTGAGCGTGCCGACGACGTCGCTCTCGCCCAGCAGGATCGCGCCGACCAGCCGGCCGTCACGGATGACGAGCTTGCGGTAGGTGCCGCGGGCCCGGTGGCTGAACCGCACCACCTCGGCGTGTTCCTCGCCGAGCTGGGTCTCGCCCATCGCGGCCAGCTCGACGCTCCTGGCCTTGAGCCGGGTGACCAGCCGGGAACCGCGGTAGCGGGCCTTGCCGCCGGCGATGACGTCCGCGGCCACCGCGGCCTGCTCCCAGGCGGGCGCGACAAGGCCGTAGACGGTGCCGTCATGCTCGGCGCACTCGCCGATGGCGAAGATCGACGGGTCGTCGGTGCGCAGCTCGTCGTCCACCACCACACCGCGCCGCACCCGCAGGCCCGCCTCCGCGGCCGGCCCGGTCACCGGGCGCACGCCGCAGGCCAGCACGACCAGGTCGGCCGCGACCAGCTCGCCGCCGGCCAGCCGGACGCCGTCCTCGCGCACCGCCTCGGCGCTGACCCCGGTGCGGATCTCCACGCCCAGCCCGGCCAGCGTCTCGCCGAGCACCTCACCGGCCTCCACGTCGAGCTGGCGCTCCATGAGATGCCCGGCCAGGTGCAGCAGCGTGACCGGCAGGCCCCGCCCGGCCAGGCCGCGGGCGGCCTCGATGCCGAGCAGGCCGCCGCCGACGACCACGGCCCTGCGGGCGTGCCCGGCTGCAGCCATGATGCGCTCGCAGTCGGCGAGCGTGCGGAACGGGATGGCCCGCTCCACGCCGGGGATGGGCGGCACGATGGCGTCGCTGCCGGTGGCCAGGACCAGCACGTCGTACGGCTCGCGCCGCCCGTCGTCGGTCACGGCGTGCCCGGTCTCCCTGTCGATGCGGGTGACCGTGCTGCCGAAGACCGCCTCCACGTCGTGCGCGTCGTACCAGGAGGAGTCCACCAGCCGCACCTGTTCCGGGCGCGAGCTGCCGGCCAGCACGTTGGACAGCAGCACCCGGTTGTACGGCCGGCACGACTCCGCGCCGAAAACGGTGATCTTCATGTGGGGGTCGCGGGCGCGCATCTCGCTGACCAGCCGCGACCCGGCCATCCCGTTGCCCACGACGACGAGTCTCATGAGTCCCTCTCCACTCTGACCGCGCAGACCTTGAACTCCGGCATTCTGGACACCAGATCAAGGGCCGGGTTGGTGAGCCGGTTGGCGCCCTCCCAGTGGAAGGGCATGAACACGGTGTCGCTCCTGATGTCCTCGCTGATCCTGGCCACGGCCTTGGTCTCGCCCCGGCGGCTGCTGACCCGCACGACGTCCCCCGGCGCGATGC
Source organism: Nonomuraea diastatica (assembly GCF_004349015.1). Lineage (NCBI taxonomy): Bacteria > Bacillati > Actinomycetota > Actinomycetes > Streptosporangiales > Streptosporangiaceae > Nonomuraea > Nonomuraea diastatica. The sequence goes on along the minus strand of NZ_SMKP01000014.1, from coordinate 87,694 downwards.
CGAGCTGCTCGGCCAGGTCCGGATGGAGCTCGGCGAACGGCTCAGGAGCGGCCTGGACGAGCGGCGCGATCCTGCGCGTCTGCGCGCCGCTCTGGTACTGGGCCAGCACCCGTCCCGTGCTCAGATAGACGGGATAGTCCTCGTCGGTCTCCTCGGCCGGCGGCCGGTGCTGGACGGGCACGAACCTGGCCCGGCCGTCCGGCGTGGCGAAGGAGTCGAGGAACGGCCTCGGCGTGCCCGGATGCCCGGCCGACGGGCACGGCCAGAACACGCCGCTCTCGCCGGCGATGCGCTCGTAGGTGATGCCGGAGTAGTCGGCGAGCCCGCCCGCGCTGGCCCGGCGCAGCTCGTCGAACACGGCGGCCGGCTCGTCGTCGAAGCGGTGGCCCAGCCGCGCGGCGAGCCCGGCGATGACGTCCAGGTCGCTCCGGACGCCCGCGGGCGGGTCGACGGCACGTCGGCGCAGCAGCACACGGCCTTCGAGGTTCGTCATGGTCCCGCTCTCCTCGGCCCACTGCGTGACCGGGAACACCACGTCCGCCAGCACCGCCGTCTCGGACATGACGACGTCGCAGGCCACGAGCAGGTCGAGCGCGCCGATGCGCTCGGCCACGTGCTCGGCCGCGGGCGCCGAGATGACCGGGTTGGAGCCGAACAGCAGCAGCGCGCGCGGCCCGTCCGTGGTGCCGAGCGCGTCCAGCAACTCGTACGCCGACCGCCCCGGCCCAGGAAGGTCCTCGGGGCGCACGCCCCACACGGCGGCGACGTGCTCGCGGGCGGCCGGGTCGTCGATCCGGCGGTAACCGGGCAGTTGGTCGGCCTTCTGCCCGTGCTCCCGCCCGCCCTGCCCGTTGCCCTGCCCGGTCACGCACCCGTACCCGGAGCCGTGCCTGCCGGGCAGGCCCAGCGCCAGCGCCAGGTTGATGAACGCGCTCACCGTGTCGGTGCCCTTGGCGTGCTGCTCGGCGCCGCGCCCGGTCAGGACGTAGGCGTTGCCGGTTGCCGCCAGCGCCCTGACCGCCTGCCGCATCTGGTGAACCGGCACCCCGGTGATCCGCTCGACCCGTTCGGGCCACCAGCCGGCCAGCGACGTACGCACCTCCTCGTACCCGGCGGTTCGCGCGGCGACGTACGTCTCGTCCACGAGATCGTCGGCGATGACCAGGTGCAACATCCCCAGGGCGAGCGCCAGGTCGGTGCCGGGCGTGGGCTGCAGGTGCAGCCAGGCCTCCTTGGCGGTCCTGGTCCGCCGCGGGTCGATGACGATCAGCCGCGGCCCTGACAGGTGCCGCAGGAACGGCGGCATGGTCTCGGCCACGTTCACGCCGGCCAGCAGCACCACGTCGGCCTCGGCCAGGTCGGTGATCGGGAACGGCATCCCCCGGTCCATGCCGAACGCCCTATTGGAGGCGGCCGCCGCCGAGGACATGCAGAAGCGGCCGTTGTAGTCGATCTGGCTGGTGCCGAGCGCGACCCTGGCGAACTTGCCCAGCGAGTACGCCTTCTCGTTGGTCAGGCCGCCGCCGCCGAACACGGCCACGGCGTCGGGGCCGTGCTCGGCGCGTATGGCGGACAACCGCGAGGCCACGTAGTCGAGCGCGGTCTCCCACTCCACGGGCTCGCCGTACAGGAGCGGGGCGGTCAGGCGCTCGCCGTTGGTGAGCAGCTCACCCGCCGTCCACCCCTTCTGGCACAACGCCCCCGAGGCGTTGGCCGGGATGTCGGTCCTGGGGGTGATGGCCAGGCCCCCGCCCGTTTCCGGGCGGATCTCCATGCCGCACTGCAACGCGCAGTACGGGCAGTGCGTCCTGGTCATGTCAGACCCGGGCATGGGCGAGGCTCGCGATCACGGAGACGCCGACCTTGCGCGTGTAGCACCACCAGGTCAGCGCGGCGCAGGACACGTAGAATGCGCCGAAGGCGAGGAACGCGGGGGCGGGGGTGCCGGCCGCCGCGAACGCCATCCCGAACGCCCGGTTGATCAGGAACCCGCCGAGCGCTCCGACAGCCGAGATGATGCCGATGGCGGCCGAGGCCTGGCGCTTGCCGTACAGCAGGGCCTGCTCGCTCTCGCCGCGCTCGGCCACGGCCTTGGCCTGGAAGATGGCCGGGATCATGCGGTACGTGGAGCCGTTGCCGATGCCGGAGGTGAGGAACAAGGTCTGGAAGGCCAGGAAGAACAGCCAGAAGTCGCCGGACGTGCTGGACATCCACACCAGCAGCACGCCGCCGCCCATCGCGGCGAAGTTCCACAGCGTGACGGGGGCGCCGCCGAACCGGTCGGCCAGCCAGCCGCCCACCGGCCTGACCAGCGAGCCGATCAGCGGCCCGATGAAGGCCACCGCGGCGTACGGGGCGCCGGGGAACAGGTTCGCGCTCAGCAGCGGGAAGGCCGTGGAGTAGCCGATGAACGAGCCGAAGGTGCCGATGTACAGGAACGACATGATCCAGGTCTGGGCCCTGCCGGCGACGGCGAGCTGCTCGCGCGGCTCGGCCTTGGCACTGGTGAGGTTGTCCATGAAGAACCAGGCGCAGACGGCCGACACGACGATGAGCGGGATCCAGAACCACCCGGCGGCGGCCAGCCCGAGCGAGCCGATCACCAGCGGCATGACGAGCTGGACCGAGCTGACGCCGATGTTGCCGCCCGCCGCGTTCAGCCCGAGGGCGACGCCCTGCTTGTCGCGGGGGTAGAAGTAGGTGATGTTGGCCATGCTGGAGGCGAAGTTCCCACCGCCGACCCCGGCCAGGGCCGCGATCACCAGGAAGAGCCAGTACGGCGTGCCCGGGTCGTTGACCGCCACGCCGAGCAGCGTGGCGGGGATGAGCAGCAGCAGGGCGCTGACCACGGTGAAGGTGCGCCCGCCGAACTTCGCGGGGCCGAACGTGTAGGGGACGCGCAGCACCGAGCCGATCAGGTTGGGCAGCGCGACCAGCCAGAACAGCTGGTCGGTGGAGAACTCGTACGACCCCATCCGCGTGGCGACGATGCTCCACAACGTCCACACGGTGAAGCCGAGATGCTCGGCGACGATCGAGAAGATCAGGTTGCGCCGCGCGACCCGCCTGCCTGATCTCGCCCAGAAGGCTGGGTCATCGGGGTGCCAGTCGGCGATCCAGCGCGCCATCGACCTCTCCTACGCTCGGCGTCCGGGATCTCCAAGCTAGGAATGGCGCGTTACGCACGTTGACGATCCGTCGCTGTCCGTTCGTTACGGGTGATTCACCGCGGTAACAATCCACGCACATGTGTCACGGCGGAAACATGCTGGAAATGATCGCTTATCACGTCCCCCTCCGGGTAACAGCACTCCAGCAAGGGGGGAGAAACATGATCAAGAAGCTTCACCATATGGGGATCAGGTCGGGCCACATGTACACCGCGGGGGTCGCGTCCATCGCCGTGTCCTTCGCGACCTGGTTCATGTCCAAGAAAATGGAGGCGGCCGGCATCGACAGGGCCGACCGGTGGGGGATTTTCATCGGCGAGTGGGCGCCCTCGTTCTTCGCGCTCGGGGTGGCGCTCCGCATCGAGGAGACCCACCACGAGCTCGAAGGGCCTGAGTCCGAGACGTACGAGCAGGCGGAGACCCGCGCCAGGACCCACGCCGGCGTGTGACGCGGAGGTCACGCAGGTCACATCACGCTCCGTGACCTGCGTGACCGCGCGCCCCAGTCACCAGGACCGGGTCGCCAGGACCGGTCAGCAGAGCCGATCTTTAGGGCCGATCTTTAGGGCCGGTCCTAAGGGCCGGTCCTAAGGGCCGGTCCTTAGTTAGGGCCGGTCCTTAGGCCCGGTCCCCCAGGCGCCGCAGTGGAGCGTCGCTCAGGCGGTAGTGCGGCCACTCCTCCTGGCGCACCGCGCCGAGGTTCTCGTAGAAGCCGATGGCCGGCTCGTTCCAGTCGAGCACCGCCCATTCGAGCCGCTCGTATCCGCGTTCCGCGCAGATCCCGGCCAGTTCGCCCATCAGCGCCCGGCCGTGGCCGCCGCCGCGATGCTCGGGGCGTACGTAGAGGTCCTCCATGTAGATGCCGTGCACGCCCTTCCACGTCGAGAAGGTCAGGAACCACAGGGCGAACCCGGCCACCTCGCCGTCGTGCTCGGCGATGTGCGCGAACACGGCGGGCGCGTCGCCGAACAGCGCCGCACGCAACTGCTCCTCGGTCACCCGCACCTCGTGCTCGGCCTTCTCGTACGTGGCGAGTTCGCGGATCAGCGTGGCGATGACGGGCACGTCGGCGGGTGTGGCGGGGCGAATCATGGCTTTCAGCGTAGCGGGGCATCCGTGCCGAAGCGCGGCGGCCACCACCGTCCCGCCGGGCGGCCGCCGTACGGGACACTGGACCCCCAGGCACCCGTAACGGAGGACGGTTCATGGAACACCGCGTGTTGGGACGTACCGGCCGGCAGGTCGGCGTGGTCGGCCTCGGCGCATGGCAGCTCGGCGCCGACTGGGGCGAGGTCAGCGAGGAGGAGGCCCGCGCGACCCTTGAGGCGGCCGTGGACAGCGGTGTCACGTTCATCGACACCGCCGACGTCTACGGCGACGGGCGCAGCGAGCAGATCATCGGCCCCTTCGCCAAGGATCGTCCAGGGCTGACCGTGGCCACCAAGATGGGGCGTCGGCTGGAGCAGGTCCCCGCCACCTACGTGATGTCCAACTTCCGCGCCTGGAACGAACGCTCCCGCCGCAACCTCGGCGTCGACACGCTCGACCTGGTGCAGCTGCACTGCCCGCCGACGCCCGTCTACTCGGCGGACGCCGTGTTCGACGCCCTCGACACGCTGGTGGCCGAGAAGAAGATCGCCGCGTACGGCGTGAGCGTGGAGACGTGCGAGGAGGCGCTGACCGCGATCGCCAGGCCGGGCGTGGCGACGGTGCAGATCATCCTCAACGCCTTCCGGCTCAAGCCGCTGGAGCGGGTCCTGCCCGCCGCCCGTGCCGCCGGGGTGGGCATCATCGCCCGTGTCCCGCTGGCCAGCGGCCTGCTGTCGGGCCGCTACGACGAGCGCACCACCTTCTCCCCCGACGACCACCGCGCGTTCAACCGCCACGGGGAGGCGTTCGACGTCGGCGAGACCTTCTCGGGCGTCGACTTCGCCACCGGCCTGGAGGCGGTCCGCCGCCTGGCTCCGCTGGTGCCGCCGGGGGCGAGCATGGCCCAGTTCGCGCTCCGCTGGATCCTCGACCAGGAGGGCGTGTCGGTGGTCATCCCCGGTGCCCGCAACCCGGCCCAGGCCACCGCGAACGCCGCCGCCGCGGACCTGCCCCCGCTGGACGCCGCGACCTTGGAGGCCGTCCGCGCCGTCTACGACGATCTGATCCGCCCTCAGGTGCACCACCGCTGGTAGGCGCCCGGCTGCTCCCGCGGCGCCCGGACATGCGGGCGCCGCGGGCACGTCGCTGCACATACGCCTGTGCGGACCGGCCGGCGCCGGCGCTCATCTGTTCCCGGCGAGCCCGGCACGGTAGGCGATCACCACGAGCTGGGCGCGGTCCCGGGCGTCGAGCTTGGTCAGCAGGCGGCTCACGTACGTTCTGGCGGTCGCCGCGCTGATGTGCAGCTCGGCGGCGATCTCCGCGTTGGAGCGGCCCTGAGCGATCTCGCCCAGGACCTCCCGCTCCCGCTCGGTGAGCCCGGCGAGCAGCCGCGGCTGCGGCGCGCCTCCCGGCGAGCCGGCGGCCGCGCGCATGACCCGCTGCGTCACGGCCGGGGAGAGCAGGGCCTGCCCGGCGGCCACCACGCGGACGGCCTGGCGCAGCTCGTCGGGGCGGGCGTCCTTGAGCAGGAACCCGGCGGCCCCGGCGCGGATCGCGTCGAAGACGTGCTCGTCGACGTCGAACGTGGTCAGCATGATCACCCGGGTCCGGTGTCCGGCGGCGATGTGCCGGGTGGCCTCGATGCCGTCCATGCCCGGCATCCGCACGTCCATGAGCACCACGTCGGGCCGCTCGGCGCGGACCATGGCGATCGCCTCCTGCCCGTCGGCGGCCTCGCCGACCACGGTGATGTCGGCGGCGCGGTCGAGCAGTGCCCGCAGGCCCGCCCGCACCAGGTGCTGGTCGTCGGCGATGACGACCCGGACGGTCACCGTGCCCCCTCCGCCGGTAGCGACGCCGACACCCGGAAACCCCGGCCGTCGGGGCCGCTCATGGTCAGCGTGCCGCCGATGAGCTCGGCCCGCTCTCGCATCCCGGCCAGGCCGTGGCCGTTCGCCTCGCCGTCGTTGCCCCGGCCGTCGTCGGTCACCCGGATGTCGAGCCGGTCGTCCTGGTAACGCAGGAGCACGTCGGCGCGGGTGGCGTGCGCGTGCCGGAGCACGTTCGTGAGGGCTTCCTGCACGATGCGGTACGCCGTCGTGTCGACGACGGCGGGAAGGGGCTTGGGCGTGCCCTCGATCCTGATGCCGATCGGCAGGCCGCTGTCGTTCATGGCCGTCACCAGCCGGTCCAGGTGCTGAAGGCTCCCCATGGGCGGGCGCGTGGACGGGCGTACGGCGGCGTCATCGGCGGGGCGCCGCAGCAGGGCGAGGGTGCTGCGCAACTCGCCGGTGGCCTCGTCGGTGGCGGCGCGGATGGTGGCGAGGGCGCCCCGAACCGCCTCCGTGTCGGCGTCGTCGAGGGCCTCGCCGGCCACGTCGGACTGCAGGGAGATCACGGTGATGGTGTGGGCGAGCACGTCGTGCAGGTCGCGGGCGATCGTGAGGCGTTCCTGCTCGATGCGCATGGCGGCCTCCTGCTCGCGCTGGCGCAGCAGCCGTTGTTCGCGCTCGTGCTGCTCGGCCTGCCGGCGCCGCCGGTTGCGCACGCTGTCGCCGAGAGCGATCGCCGCCGCCATGAGCGCCACGCTCCACGCCAGCTCGTAGCCGACCAGATAGCCCAGCTCCTCGCCCTGGCGCAGGCGGAAGAAGTTGGAGATGGCGAGCAGCGCGACGGCGACTCCCACGGCGAGCCGGGGCCTGCCGTGCTCGGCCGCCGAGTAGAGCGCGGCGGCGACCGGCACGGCGAGCCCGACCGGGGGATAGCCGACCGCGTGGTAGCCGAGGATGCCGACGCCGGTCGCCACCAGGGCGAGAACCGGGTGCCGGCGGCGGACCAGCATGAGCAGGCCGAGCCCGGCGGCGAACATGTAGGCGGACGGCTCCGGCCCGCGGCTGCCGCCGAGGTTCGAGGTGATCGCCACGGCGATGACGAGGGTCACGACGGCGGCCAGAGCGCCGTCGGTGAGGAGGTCCCGTCGTGTCACAACACCGCAGCGTAGCCGGGGGTTCGGCGGCCGTCCTCCGGCGTGGGTGCCGTCTGCGATGTCAACATCCCGCGTAGCGGCGTACGTCGGATGTCGACGTCAACTGTCGACCACGTCCCGATGACCCGCCGGCGGCGCGTTCGTAACGTCGTCGGCCATGAGAACTCTGGGGATAGCGATCCTGGGCCTGTTCGTCGGCCTGATCGCCGGGGCTCTGCTGACCTCGGCGGTGGCCCGGCCACTCGTCCAGAGCGGGGGCGAGATCTCCACAGGAGCCGCCCTCCTGCTCGGCGCGATCATGCCGGTGCTGGGCGTCGCCGGGGCCGTCGCGGGGGTCGTGATCGCCAGGAAGACGCGGTGACCTCCACGGACGGGCGGGTTCCCGGCTGGGCGCTCTGGTCGCTACGGGTGATCACGCTCGGGGTGGCCGTGCTGGTGCTGGTCCAGCCCGTGCTGGCCGGGCTGTTCGTCACCGGTGACGTCGGGATGCTCAGGACGCATTCGACCATGGCCGGGTTCCTCACCGTGCTGGTGTTCGTCCAGTTCGCCGCCGCGATCCTGCTGTGGCGGCCGGGGCGCGGCCCGGCCTGGCCGATCTGGGCCGGCCTGGTGTTCTTCCTGACCGTCGAGGCCCAGAGCGCGCTCGGCTACGCGCGCGCCGTGAGCGTGCACATCCCGCTCGGCGTGCTGCTCTTCGGAGGCGCGGTCGCGATGGTGATCGCGACCTGGTCGCCAGGTCTGCGAGTACGCCGCTCGCGGCCCGGCGGGGACGGCTCATGAGCGGCGGCCTGTCGCGCCGCCGGTTCCTCGGGCTGGCCGGAGCAGGTGCGGCGGCCCTGGCGATCCCCGGGTGCGGGCGGCTGACCGCCGAACGGGCCGGAGCCGTGCTCACGAGCCGGCTGCCGCTTCCCCGGCCGTTCACGACCACCCTGCCGGTGCCGGGTGTCGCCCGTCCGGCCGACGGCGACACGGCCTACGCGCTGACCCAGCAGGCCGCCCAGGTGGAGATCATCCCCGGCACCCGTACCGAGGTGTGGGGGTACGACGGCACGTTCCCAGGCCCCACCTTCGACGTGCGCAGCGGCCGGCCGATCACCGTCGCCATCACCAACAAGCTGCCCGTGCCGACGGCGACACATCTGCATGGCGGCGTCACCCCGCCGCAGTCGGACGGCTATCCGACCCATCTGGTCGTCTCCGAGAAGCACGCCGCCCACTTCGCCCCCGGGTCTCACCTGGACCACGGCCGGCTGACCACCGGCAGGTTCGTGCACGAGTACCCGCTCGACCAGCCGGCCGCCACCCTCTGGTACCACGACCACCGCATGGACTTCACGGGCCCTCAGGTCTACCGAGGACTGGCCGGGATGTTCGTCGTCCGCGACGACGTCGACGACGCGCTGCCGCTACCCAAGGGCGACAAGGACATCCCGCTGCTGATCTGCGACCGGGCTTTCGAGGCGGACGGCTCCTTCCGGTACCCGTCGGCCGACCCGACGCTGCTCGGCCGGCCGGGCGTCGAGGGGCCGTACCATCAGGGCGTCGAAGGCGACGTGATCCTGGTCAACGGGGCGCCGTGGCCGGAGCTCGACGTGGAGGCCACCCGCTACCGGTTCCGCCTGCTCAACGCGAGCAACGCCCGCCGCTACGAGCTGCGCCTGGACCCTCCGCCCCCGGACGGCAGCCCGTTCACGCAGATCGGCAGCGACGCCGGCCTGCTGGCCGCGCCGCAGGGGCTCGACCGCGTGCCACTGGCCGGTGCCGAACGCTCCGACGTCGTCATCGACTTCGGCGCCTATCCCATCGGCACGAGGATCACGCTGGTCAACTCGCTCGACACCGGCACCGCCGGCCGGGTGATGCGCTTCCACGTGGCACGGCGCGGCACCGAGGACAGCCGCGTCCCGGCCCGGCTCGCCGACGTCCAGCCGCTGACCCCCGCCCAGGCCGTGCGCCGGCGGCGCTTCGACTTCCGGCTCAGCGGGCCCGGCGAGCACGGATCGAGATGGACGATCAACGGCCGCCCCTTCGACCCGGCCAGGGCGCTGGCCACCCCGCGGCTCGGCAGCACCGAGCTCTGGACGTTCACCAGCGACTTCCACCACCCCGTCCACGTCCATCTCGGGCACTTCCAGGTGCACCGTCGCAACGGGCGCCCGCCGTCCCTCGCGGACGCCGGCTGGAAGGACACGGTGGACGTCCGGCCCTACGAAGTGGTGGAGGTGCTGGTTCGCTTCACCGGCTATCGAGGTCGTTATGTCCTGCACTGCCACAACCTCGAACACGAGGACATGGCCATGATGGCCAACTTCGACGTCGTCTGAGCCCGCGTACCCGAAAGCTGTCGGTCCCGTCGGACAGAATCATCGGCATCATGACTCCTTTCAACGCCGTGCGATCGCCCGCGGGTGACATCGTGGTCTTCTATGTCGGCGCCGAGCCGCGCCTGACGGCCGAGCAGGCCCTCGCCTTCGCCGACCAGCTCCGCGCCCTGGCCGCGGAGCCCGGCCCGACGCCGGCCGGCGCCCCCGGCCACCGGCGCCACGCCGCCGCATGACGTCTTTTCGCCCGGTCGTGCTGTCACGCTGAATCGTCCACTCCGGGCAGCAGCGACGACAGGCGGGCCCGCCAGACCGCGGCACTGTCGTGATAGCCGTTGACGACGCTGGTCACGCTCTCGTCCCGTCATTGGGCCTGGACTTCCTTCCCCCTGCATCCAGGAAATAATGACCGGAGGCCGTCCATCCCGCCTCCCTGCGGTGGGCCCATGAATTGGTGAACGCACTTTCCGGAGATAGGGAACGCTCAGCCGAGGGCGCGGCCGGTGGGGGTCGTCCGGTCGGTGTGGTCGGCGACGTGGCCTTCGAAGAGGATGGTCCCGCCGTGCCTGCCGGGTCCGGGGCCGAGATCGATGAGCCAGTCGGCCTGGCGGATGACGTCGAGGTTGTGCTCGATGACGACGACGGTGTGGCCGTGGTCGACGAGGTCGCCGAGGACGTGCAGGAGCGTGTCGATGTCGTCCATGTGCAATCCGGTGGTGGGCTCGTCGAGCACGTACAGGGTGGGCTGCCTGGCCTCGCGGAGCTCTTTCGCGATCTTGACGCGCTGGCACTCCCCTCCTGACAGCGTGCTCAGCGACTGTCCCAGGCGCAGATATCCCAGCCCGACGGCGGAGAGTTGCCGCAGGGCTCGGGCGATGCCCTGGTCGGGCAGCCGGGCGACAGCCAGGTCGACGGTGAGGTCGTCGACGTCGGCGATCGACAGTCCGTTCACGGTGTGGGCGAGGACCTCCGGAATGAAGCGGCGGCCGTGACAGGTTTCGCAGCCGACCTCCTGGCCGTCCATGAAGGCGAGGTCGGTGTAGATGACACCGAGCCCGCCGCAGTCGGGGCAGGCGCCCTCGGAGTTGGCGCTGAACAGGGCGGCGGGGACGCCGTTGTGCCTGGCGAACAGCTTGCGGATCGCGGGCGCGACGCCGGTGTAGGTGATCGGGGTGGAGCGGCGGTTGGTGCTGACCGGCCTCTGGTCGATCACGGTCGCGTCGTGCTGGGCCACCAGTTCCCCGGCGAGGCTGGACTTGCCCGAACCCGCGACGCCGGTGAGGACGGTCAGCACGCCCGTGGGGAACCGCACGGTGAGGTTGCGCAGGTTGTTGCGGGTGGCGTCCGCGACGGTGAAGCCGCCCGTGGCGGGGCGGGGGGCGCGCTTGACCCGCCGGTGTACGGCCAGGGCGCGGCCGGTCGGCGAGTCGGCCTTCCTGAGCTCGGCGATGGTGCCCTGGAACACGAGCCACCCGCCCCCGTCGCCGGCGCCGGGTCCGAGCTCGATGACCTGGTCCGCGTGGGCCATGACGACGGGGTCGTGCTCGACGACGAGGACGGTGTTGCCGCTGTCGCGCAGCCGTTCCAGGATTCTGATCATCGACTCCACGTCGGTGGGGTGCAGTCCCACGCTCGGCTCGTCGACGACGTAGGTCATCTCGGTGAGGCTGGACCCGAGGTGCCTGACCATCTTGATGCGCTGCGACTCCCCGCCGGAGAGGGTCGTGGTCGCCCGGGAGAGCGTGAGGTAGCCGAGCCCGATTCTGATCATCCCCTCCAGCCGGGCGGTCAGTGCCTCCACGGCGGGCGCGACGCGGGCGGAGTCGATCGTCCGGACGAGTCCGGCCAGTTTCGTGATCTCCATGCGGGCCATCTCACCGATCGTGTGATCGAGCACCGTGGCCGTCCGCGCGGCCTTGCCGAGCCGGTCGCCGCCGCACTCCGGGCAGGTCTCGGCGCGGGTGAAGCGGCGGATGGTCTCCTGCTTGCGCTCCGACAGGTTGTCGGAGGTGTGCAGGTAGATCCGCTCGAACCGTTCGACGACGCCCTCGTAGCCTTTGGGGGGCTTGCGCCCCAGACGCGCCGCCGCCTGACCGCCGTACAGCAGCGCCTCGCGTTCGGACGGGGCCCACAGGCGGAGCGGGGTGCCGGGGTCGAAGGATCCGATGTCGGCGTACTGGGTGTACCAGTAACCGCCGTTGCCGAAGCCGGGCAGCAGGATCGCGCCCTCGGCGAGCGATCTGTCCAGGTCCAGGAAACGTTCGACGGCGGTGACCACCACGTCCCCGAGGCCGGAGCAGGCAGGGCACATGCCGGCGGGCTCGTTGAAGGAGAAGTGGCTCGACTCGCCCACGTAGGGCCGGCTGAGGCGGGAGAACAGCAGCCGCAGGTAGGTCCAGGCGTCGGTGATCGTGCCGACGGTCGAGCGCGCGTTGCCGCTGATCCGGCGCTGGTCGACGACGATCACCGGAGTCAGCCCCTCGATGTGCTCGACGTCGGGGCGGGTCCACTTCGGCAACCGGTTACGCGCGAACGGCGGGAACGTCTCGTTGATCTGGTATCCGGCCTCGGCGGCGATCGTGTCGAACACCAGTGACGACTTGCCGGAACCTGACACCCCCGCGAAGACGACCAGCCGGTTACGCGGAACGTCGACGTCCACGTCGGCCAGGTTGTTGGTCCGGGCCCGGCGAATGATGATGCTGCGCTCACTCATGGCTGGGAGGCTACGATCAGATGTGGCCAGATTCTGACCGCAACCCGTGGGAGGATCAGGGCATGGCGGACGTCACCCAACGCATGCTTGCCTTGCTGTCGACGCTGCAGACGGGCCGGTCGTTCACCGGCGAAGAACTGGCCCGGCGGCTGAGCGTCAGCCCGCGGACCCTGCGCCGGGACATCGACCGGCTCCGCGGATACGGCTATCCCGTCGACACCCAGCCCGGCCCCGGCGGCTACTACCGGCTCGCCTCCGGCCGGACGATGCCGCCGCTCGTCCTGGACGACGACGAGGCGGTGGCCACCCTGCTGGCGCTGGCCTCCCTCGCCGCCGTCGAGCCGTCCGCCGAAGGAGGGATCGACGCCGCGGCAACCCGCGCGTACGGCAAGCTCGACCAGTTTCTCCCCACCCGGTTGCGCCCTCACATCGCCTCCATCCGCTCCAGCCTGGAGACGAGCCCTCAACGCGCGCCGAGCGTCGCCGCCCGCCGGCTCGGCATCGTCGCCGAAGCCATCGCACACCGCGAGACGATGTCGTTCACCTACACCGACGCCCGCGGCGAACACACGGAACGGCGAGCCGAGCCCTACCGGCAGGTTCACCACCTGCTGCGCTGGTATCTGCTGGCCTGGGACATCGACCGTGCCGACTGGCGCGTGTTCCGCCTCGACCGGATCACCGGCGCGTCCAGGACCGGCCATCGCTACGAGCCGCGCCCGCTGCCGGCCGGGTCCGGGGCGGAATATCTGCGACGAGGACTCAACAGGAACAAGGAACCCGTCAGCCTCCTGGTCAGGGCGCCGGCCGCGGACGTCGCCGCCGCCTTCACGTTCCAGGACGCCGAGATCCACTCCGTGGACGACACGCACACCCGGATCAGCCTCGCGCTGGACTCCTGGCACTGGCTGGTCCTCAACCTCGCGTTCCTGGAGGCCGACTTCGAGATCGACGCGGCACCGCACTTCCTGCGGGCCTGCCGCGCCTTCGGCGAACGGCTCCTCGCCGCGGCGCCTGCCGGCCGCGCCGAATCGCCGGCGGGATGAGGCCGATGAGCTCGGGCGCCGTCATGTCGCCTTACGGCGTGTGGCCGGAGTGCCAGTCGAATCTGGCCGTCGCGCGTCCTGTCAGCGGCCCTCGATGCACATAACGTGCGGACAGAGGGGGTGCTCCGCGTTGTGGCGTCTCAACCCGATGTCCGGCACCCCCTCGCGACGACTCTCAGGATGAGAACGGTTGCCTCATGACGACGGCCTGCCGCTTCTTCCAGACCTTGTAGCGCAATCTCCAGCGGTCACCGGGCAGGACGATGACCGCCAGGTCCACGACCTGGCCGCGATCGTTCTCCGCGACGCGGTAGACCACGAAAACCGGCGTGTGCCCGCGGATCTGCAGCTCGTACGCTTCCTCCGGCGTGGGCATGCGGCAGTCGATGTACTCGTCGGCGTCGACCACCTCGTGGCCGGCCTCGGCCAGCCTGGCCCAGATCCCGCCGGGCCCGGTGTCCTGCCGCTGCACCGCCTCGCCGCCGTCCGTGAACAGGTAGAGCGGCATGTAGTTGGTCGCCAGGGAGACAGGGGTGTCGCCGGCTTCGTACAGGCGGTGCCGGTAGAGCAGGCGCATGTGGCTGCCGAAGCATTTGACCATCTCCTCCTCGTGCACCTCCGCTGTGCGGGCGCCGGCAGCGAAATGGCGTATCCGCAGCTTACGGGTGTCGATGTCGGCGAGCATGAACCGGTGCTCGGAGTCGCCTTCCAGGCGCTTGATGCCGTCGCGGAGGAACTTCTTCCGTACCTTTCTGACCCAGCTTCCGCGCTTGGGGGTGCGATCGATAAGCCCTTCATGTTTCAACAGATTCAGGGCACTTTGCGCCGTACCCAAAGAGACCCCGTACTGGTCGGCGAGTGCGGCCTCTCCCGGCAGACGATCAGTAGGTTGATTGGATTCGTCCCGAAGCGCGTTGTTTCGAATCGCATCGCGCAGGTCATCCGCAATGCGCTCGTATATCGCGCGTTTCGGGACAGGTGCACGGCTTGCCGTCACAGGTAAGGACTCCATTTGCTGTACAGAAGTTGTGTGCTCCGATGGTAGACCTCTGGGCCGAATTCTCCAGTCGCTCGGACGACACCATCGTGGCCTGCTGGATATAGCCCTGTCTGCGATGGATGTGGTGCTCTGGACATCCACCACTCCAACTTCTATAGAGAAATAGCGGCGAACACGATGAATAATCCGGCACCCATCTCCCCTCTCCCGCCCGAGCCGCCACATGAGCGCAACGGCGTTTCACAAATAACGCTCACCTTCGTGGTGATCGTCATTGTCGTGATCTGGCCGGACCTCATTCCCGTGGTCACCGTGATTCTCGCGGTCCTGAGCCTCGGCCAAGCCGCTCGATGACCACTCGAAGCGGTCCTCCTCATCTTCCGGCTCGTAGGAGCACGTGACCAGGTCGGACCGGCCACGGCGTCCCACGGATGCCGGCAGTAGACGACGTGTCAAGTAGTGGCCACTCAGAGCCAACGACAACACCGGTGCTCCTGCCGCAGACTGCGACGAGAAACACCCTGACGCCTCGGCAATCTCGGAAAGGAACCATCATGAAGAAGGCGATATCTCGACTCATCCGCATATCTATCGGCGTCGCATCCGCACTTTTGGTCACCGTGGCAGTGCAGGGATCGGCCACAGCATCGGCGCGCGACACCTACAGCGCCAAGCACGGATCCGATTCCGCCACCGTGTGGATCGCCTCCGAAACGATCTATGTGAACGACCGCGAAAACGACGGGAACGACGTCGTCGGGCAGGTCAGGTGGTGGGATTCCAACAAGGCCCAGATCCGCATTCACAACGTCTGGGACCGGAACCCCGACGGTGACGCGGTCACGGGCAACTCCCCGGGACCCGTACGCGGAATCCGCGTTTGCGAGGAAACCGGCTCGTGTTCTGCCTGGGACGGCTGATCCGTCGAACGTTGGCCGTCACGTTCCCCACCCCCGGATCCACGCGCCGCCTCAGGATCCGCCGGGGATGTTGCCCCACGCGCCTGGCCCGATCTGCCTGAATTGCGGCGGGTCGGGCTCGACCGCGCCCCCGAACACCAGCCCGCCGGCGACCTACGCCACCCGTGCCACCCGTGCCACCCACCAGGCTTCCCCCAGTGCGGCGGCCGGTTACGCGCGCGAGGGGCTCGTGGGGTTCGACCCGCCTGACCCTTTCCGGGTGGAGGTCAAGGCCGTCGAGCCGTCACCTCGGTCACGCTGGAGGCGGAGCGCATCGGCCAGGTCGCCGGGCATCCCGTCTCCTGTTCGGGCGGGCACCCCGCACCAACGGTCAATGATCACGTACGTGCCGGAAGCCGCACGCGGCGCTCCGGCCCGCTAGCGTGGTGAGCCCGGGTCCCCCCCGGATGCGACGACCAGGAGGAGACGCGGTGATGCTGCTCACCCGGCTGAGCGTTCGCGATCCGCTGACCGGCTGGCCCGCCGGCCTGCCGCCCGTCCGCCACCTCACCGAGCACGGCCTGGGGCTCTCCGCACCGGTCACCTTCCTGGTGGGCGAGAACGGCTCGGGGAAGTCCACGATCATCGAGGCGATCGCCGACGCGTGCAAGGTCAACTCCGAAGGCGGCAAGGCCGGCACCCGTTACGCCAACACCGGCCCCGCCACCGCGCTCGGTGAGGCGCTCGACGCGGAGTTCACCGTCGAAGGGCTGCGGCTCACGCGCGGGCCCCGCCTCAAGCGCCGCTCGTTCTTCTTCCGCGCCGAGACCCTGATCAACCTCGGCCGCGCCGTCTCCGGCCTGCCCGGCTACTGGGCGGAGCACCCCGACCAGCAGTCCCACGGCGAGGGCTTCCTCACCGTGCTCGAAAGCATGGTGTCAGGCCCGGGGCTCTACCTCATGGACGAGCCCGAGGCGGCCCTGTCGTTCATGTCGTGCCTGCGGCTGATGGGCCTCATGGACCGCGCCGCAGCCAAGGGCGCGCAGATCATCTGCGCCACCCACTCACCGATCCTCAGCTCGCTCCCGGGCGCGCAGATCCTCGAACTCAGCGACGACGGCATCCATCCGGTGGAGTGGGACAAGCTTCAGGTCGTCGACCACTTCCGCCGCTTCCTCGGCAAACCGGATTTCTATCTCCGCTACGTCCTGGACGACTGATCGGACGGCACGAGCGTTCCTGCAAACGGTTGCCGCCCTGATCCCGAACGGATGTGGTCCACAACCCTAGATCACTGCAACGGGTTGGCCTACCATCCGGGGTGTCCCGAGCCGGCAGGGAGCCGCCCCATGTTGAGCCGCCGCAACGCCATGCGCGCCATGGCGATGTCCGCCCTCGCCGTCCCGGTCCTCGACGCGAAGGCCGTACGAGCAGCGCCTGATCCGTGGGCGCGGGCCCACCACATCGTGGCGAAGGTGCGAGGGCCGAGGTTCCCGCGACGCCGGTTCGACATCAGGGACTTCGGCGCGGTCGGAGACGGGGTGACGGACTGCACGAAGGCCATCCGCTCCGCGATCAGGGCCTGCCACGCGGCGGGAGGCGGGCACGTGGACGTGCCGGAAGGGCGGTTCCCGACCGGGGCCGTCCACCTGCTGAGCAACGTCGACCTGCACGTCACCGCTGGCGCCAGGCTGTTGTTCAGCACCGACCCGAAGGCGTACCTCCCGCTGGTGCTGACCAGGTTCGAGGGCGTCGAGCTCTACAACTACTCCCCGCTGATCTACGCGTACGGACAGCGGAACATCGCGGTGACCGGGTCAGGCGTGCTCGACGGGCAGGCCGGCCATGATCACTGGTGGCCGTGGAAGGGGTCGGGCGACGACGGCTGGGAGCCTGGCGAGCCTCACCAGGCCGAGGCCAGGGCCGCGCTGTTCGCCCAGGCCGAGCAGGGAGTGCCGGTCAGGCAGCGGAGATACGGCGAGGGCGGCTACCTGCGCCCGTCCTTCGTCCAGCCCTACCGGTGCGACAACGTGCTGATCGAGGGCGTCACCATCGTCAACTCGCCGATGTGGGAGATCCACCCCACGCTGTCGCAGAACGTGCTCGTGCAGAACGTCACGGTCGAGTCGCACGGCCCGAACAACGACGGCTGCAACCCCGAGTCGAGCCGGATGGTGGTGATCCGCGGCTGCACGTTCGACACCGGCGACGACTGCATCGCGATCAAGTCGGGACGCAACGCCGACGGCCGTCGCGTGAACGTGCCCAGCGAGCACATCGTCGTGGAGAACTGCACCTTCCGCGACGGGCACGGCGGCATGACGATCGGCAGCGAGATGTCCGGCGGCGTACGCGAGGTCTTCATCAGGGACTGCGCGATGTCCAGCCCGAACCTCGACATCGCGCTGCGCTTCAAGACGAACTCCGTGCGCGGCGGGTTCATCGAGGGCTTCCACGCCAGGGACCTCGAGATCGGTCAGGTGGGCGGCTCGGTCATCGACGTCAACTTCTTCTATGAAGAGGGACCCGGCCACGGTTTCAACCCCGAGGTGGGCGGGATCGACGTGCGAGACGTGACCGTACGGACCGCCAATCGGGCACTCAACCTGCGCGGTTACGCCGACGCCCCGATCCGCGGGGTCACGCTGGCCGACGTGGATTTCGGCACCACCGCCACGCCGATCGTCGTCGAGCACGTCGAGGACCTGGTGCTCAAGAACGTCACCGCCAACGGCGAACCGCTGATCGTGCCCTGACCACGAGGGGCGGAAGGCGTACCCACCGCCAGCATGAGCGCCCCCGCCGGCCCACGCCGGCGCCCCATGCTTGTCACTCGTCTCTCCAGAATGACCGACCGGGCCGCACCGGTGAATGCCCCGCACCATGGAGTCGTCACGGAAGCAGCGCCGCGCCGGTCGTCGGCCTGCCGGTCGTCGCCGCCGCTCTCGGCGGCCTCCTCGTACGCGAGCAGATCGGCGGCGGTCTCTCCGCGACCGGAGGTCGCCCCGCGAGGATCGGCCGCTAGTTCCGTGACGACTCCGGGAACGCCGCGCGTCCTCTCCTTCTCCCCGATGAGTTTCGGTCACGGGAGTGGTCCAACGTCCGAGACGATCGAAGGGAGTGGTGCACGTGGACCTGTACAGCGTCATGCCGGTGAGCGACCGGACGAAGTCACTGGAATGGTTCGGCGTGTTCTTCGGCCGCCCGGCGGACGAGGTCATCGGCGAGGAGCACCTGTGGCAGGTCGGCGAGAACGCGTGGGTCGTCGTCGACGACCGTGACGTACGGGCCGAACGGGTGGGCACGGCCATGGTCACGTTCGGCGTGACCGACCTCGACGACATCCTGGCCCGCCTCGCCGCCCACGGCATCAGCCACGAACCGCTGGAAACCTACAGCAACGGCGTGCGCCATGTCGTCGTGCTGGACCCGGACGGAAACAGCCTGTCACTCGCCGAAGCACCATGATCGCGTGAAGCTGCCCCCGCGGTCCATGGTAGGTAGTGGGCATGGAGTTCTTCTGTTACCACCGCGACCGGCCTGACACCGCGACGCTGCGCGACGAGCTGCTGGAAGAGCACTGGTCCTACATGGACCGGTACGCGGCGGAGATGATCGCCCGTGGCCCGACCTTCAGCCCCGGCAGCGACACGGCCACCGGCAGCGTGCACATCGTCGACCTGCCGGATCTCGCCACCGCGCGTGCGTTCGTCTTCGAAGAGCCCAACTACCAGGCCGGTGTCTACCGTAACGTGATGTTGCGCCGATGGCGCAACGTCCTTGGGCGCACCATGTGGGATTTCCCTGGCGGCCGGGAGGGCGGCAACCGATATCTGGTGCTGGGCCTCGGCTTCGGGCAAGCTGCCGACCCTGTCCCGCCGCCCAACCGGGACGAGCTGATCGCGTACGGGCCGCTGCTGTCCGACGACGGCACAACCTGGCTGGGTAATGCGGTGCTGGTCCGGGCCGCAAACCCGGATGCGGCACGCGCCGTCCTGACCCAGGACCTGTACTCGGACATCGAGGTCCACGACTGGGAGTTCGGCGGGCGGCGGTAATGAACACGTAAGCGTCGCCAAGCCGTGCGTCTTACACGGAGAACGTACGGCCGGACGTGCAGGAGCTGGGAACCACCGGGAGCGCGGACATGCGGCCCTGACCAATGAGCGCAGCGATCCGCACGCCCGTCCCCCACTTCAGTTCACCGCTTGTCGATGCGGCCGTCAGCGCTGATCACACCATGGTCGTCGCCTGCCGACCTGTTCGAGGTGCTCCTTCGGCACTGAAGATTCGCCAGGGCGTCGGATCGGAAGGCCGGGCGGACCCAAGCAAATGTAACCAGGCCGTGGTTACATTTGCTTCTGAGCCAGCACGTGCACGAGTGGGTCGCACGTCTCCGCGCAACCGGGGGCGACTACGACGCTGTCGAGGTCAGGGCTGCCGCAGTCGCTCGCCTCCACCCTGAGCGCGCTGGCAAACCATCCGGGCGGTGGGACGGTCATCCTCGGCCTCGACGAGGCAACCGGCCTTCGTCCGGTGCAGCTACCAGACCCACATGCTCTCAAGCAGGGACTCGCCCATAAGGCCCGCTCGTTCTCGCCGCCTGTCCAGCTCACGATTAGCGAGGCGGAGGTGGATGGGGTAACGGTCATCGTCGCCAAGGTGCACGGATGTGACCCGTCGGCCAAACCGTGCCGGATCACGGCGTCAGGCACGGCATACGTGCGGGGTTCGACGGGGACTTCCCACTGTCAGATCTGGAAGAGCAGGGCATTCCTTGCCGCCCGGAAGCCACCGCTGTTCGATCGGCGACCCGTGACAGGCGCCACCCGCGAGGACCTGGATGACGACCTCGTCCCAGCGTTCCTGCGTTCAGTCCGCGAACGGGACCCCACGCGAGACGGAGCTACGCGTCTACGATGCCTTGGCGGGTCGGAGTACGGAGCGTCGCCGACCTCAAACGGGAACTGAACCTGTCCGCACCCAACATCCGCAACGCACTACGCGAGCTGCGGTCAAGAGGACTCGTCGAGCAGTTGGGCGGGAAAGGGCAGCCGACAACCTATCGACAGCTCTCAGCGTGAGACAGATCGAAGCCGACCGTAGATGTCCAGCCCCGGCCATCCGCGCAACGAAGTGGCCTCGAGGCAAGTCGTTGATGACAGCCTTCTCCAACCGGTGGGCGGTACTGGGTTCGAACCAGTGACCCCTCGCTTGTAAGGCGAGTGCTCTACCGCTGAGCTAACCGCCCCTGATCGGCACTACACCTTACGACACCATCGGCGCCGACCGCACATCCACCGTCCACTCTGGGCCCAGCTCAGGACGGCCTGCCGCGCGCCACCCGAGCAGGGCCGCCCCCAGCATCCCGGCGTCCACCCCGAGCGCCGCCGGCACCAGGGGTGGGGCGTCGCGGAAGGCCAGGCGCTTGACGAGGCGGGTGCGTACCGGGTCGAACAGGGCGGGGCCCGCTTCCGCCAGGCCGCCGCCGAGAACGATCAGTGAGGGGTCCAGCAGCAGTGTGTACGTGGCCAGCGCCAGCGACAGCGCTTCCACGGCCTCGTCCCAGACCTCGATGGCGATCGGGTCGTCGGAGGCGACCACCTGCTCGGCCTTGACGGCTTCCACGCCCGCCCGTTCGCTGTAGCGGCGCCCCACCGAGGCGGCCGAGGCGTACGTCTCCAGGCACCCGAACTGGCCGCACGCGCACTCTTCGCCGTCCGGGAAGACCGGGGTGTGGCCGATCTCGCCGGCCCAGCCCGCGGAGCCGCCGTACGGTTCGCCGTGGATGATCGAGGCGCCGGCGATGCCCGTGCCGATGGGCAGGAAGAGGAAGTCGGAAACGCCGCGGCCCGCGCCGAGGATGTTCTCCGCGAGGCCGCCCGTGCGTACGTCGTGCCCGAGCATGACCGGGATGTCCAGGGCGGTGAAGTCCGTGGCGGGGACGTCGCGCCAGCCCAGGTTGGTGGCGTAGACGGCGGAGTTGCCGGACACCAGGCCGGGCACGGCCAGACCGACGCCTGCCGGGACGCCGTCGCCCGAGCCGGCGAGGTGGCTGATGAAGCCGGAGATGGCGGCCACGACCGCCTGCGGGCCCTCCGCCCGTGGGGTCGGGCGCCGCTCGCTCAGCAACACCGCGCCGGACTCGCTGACCAGGCCGCCCTTCATGGACGTGCCACCGACGTCGAGCGCTACGACGAACGAACTCTTTGCGGACACGGAAGGAGACGATAGCGCAGCTCATCACATGTCCGGAAAGGCCCTGTTGAAGCACTGAACGAAGCCGGCGTGCGAAGCCGGTCGTCCCGCCGACCGGCGCTCAAGACAGCGGCTCGGACGGAACCCCCTCCGGCCGCGTACGCCGGCCGGACTCCCGGCACACGCGCCCGGACGTCCAGGCGTACGCCTGAGGGCTTGTGCGCCAGAAGGCGGGGGCCCGAGCGGCATCAGGCCCTCCGGCCGCCTCAGGTGCGGCTCAGGCGCGTCCGAGGACCCTGTTGAGCGCCGCCTCCACCTCCGCGGAGAGCCCCGGCGGCGGCGGCACCGAGACCGTGAGCGCATCGGAACGGGCCATCCGCACGGCCCCGCAGGACCGGCACTCCACCTCGCCCAGCCGGCAGATCAGCGCCGCGGACCCGCAGGTGGAGCATGCATCCAGGTCGTGGTCGTGCAACCGTTGACAGTCCGGGCAGATCAGCACCTGGGACTCGTTGCGCACTCCGCGCTGCCACGGGCTTGCGCCGCGCACCGGGTCGGTCTGCCGGGCCCCGCAGCGGTAGCAGGGCATCGTTGCCTCCGAAGTCAAGAGATGTCGGCGAGTGCCTTCACGTAGTCGGCGACGTCACGTGCGGTGGAGGTCGGATGGACCACCTTCCACCGGATCACGCCCTCGCCGTCGATGATGAAGGTCCCTCGTAGCGCGAGCCCCTTCGCCTCATCGAAGACACCGTACGCCCGCGCGACCTGTCCGTGTGGCCAGAAATCGGAGAGGAGCGGGAACGTGTAACCCTCACGATCCGCCCACGCGCGGTGCGTGAACATGGAGTCGACCGAGACGGTCAGCACGTGCGCCCCGTCGAGCGGGTTGTCGCGCAACGCGGACAGCTCGCCGTGGCAGATCCCGCTGAAAGCGAGCGGGTAGAAGACCAGCACGACATTGGCGCCCCGGAACTGGGACAGGCGCACCGGCGTGCCGTGCTGGTCCTGCAGCTCGAAATCAGGAGCCTGGGCGCCGACCTCGACAGGATGTGCGTTCACGGGAACCATCCTGCCGCACGGCGGGCGCTCGAGCTCCTACCGTCGGCCTTTGGGCGTCACGAGCCTCGTGCCTGACCAGTCGGGGGCTGCGGAGATGCTGCTGGTCTGCGAGAGACCCGCGGTCGTGGCATCCTCCCCGATGTCGCTCGGCTCCACGTGGCCCTCGCGCCCGGCCTTGGGAGTCAGCAGCCAGATCTGGCCGCCCTCGGCGAGTGATCGCATGGCGTTGGTCAGTGCGTCGAAGAGGTCTCCGTCGCCGTCGCGCCACCACAGCAGCGCCACGTCGACGACGTCGTCACTCTCCTCGTCCAGCAGCTCGTTGCCGGTCAGGTCTTCGATGGAGTCGCGAAGCTCGTCATCGACGTCCTCGTCCCAACCGATCTCCTGCACCACCTGACCCGGCTTGAGGCCGAGTCGTTCGGCCAGGCCGCGCTCGCCCTGCGCCTGACCCGCGGTCGCGCTCACGTTTATCCCTCCTGCTTGAGTGGCCCCGCTTATGCGGTTTATCGCTTCGGCACAGTCCACACGCTGTGACCCTCAGTCGTCAACGGTCGCCACGGGTACGGCCGTGGTCGGCCAGAATCAATCAGACAAAAACGACAGCCGAACGTGGCGTTGCGGGTTGTCGACGTTCAGGTCGACCAGCGCCACCGACTGCCACGTGCCCAGCGCCATTCTCCCGCCCAGCACGGGGATCGTGGCATAGGGCGGGATCAGCGCGGGCAGGACATGTGACCTTCCGTGCCCGGCCGAACCGTGGGCGTGACGCCACCGGTCGTCGGGCGGCAGCAGGTCGCGCAGCGCGGCGAGCAGGTCGTCGTCGCTGCGCGACCCCAGCTCGAGCAGGGCGACCCCGGCCGTGGCATGCGGCACGAAAATGTGCAGCAACCCATCTTCGCCCTGCGCGCGCACAAAGTCGGCGCATTCGGCCGTGATGTCGTGCACCGTCTCTCGTGAACCGGTGGTCACAGAGATGATTTCAGATCTCACGAGAAAATCTTACTTACGGACAACGACCGCATCAGGACCGGGAAACACCAGCCCCGTGTGCCCGTCGTCGAACCGCACCATGTAAGGAGGCCCGCCGTCCGGGCCTTGGACCTCCACGATTACTCCGATCCGGTCCCTTTCGCCAACGATATTCCCGTGCACCAGGAGCCGGTCGCCTACCGTCGCCTTCATACCTCCAGACTGATACTCCGAAGGCCTCAGGAAAAGAGCGGATCCGGAGCCAAGGGACTTTTTGCACCCGGAGCGACGGCAAGCAGAAATATGACCAAAATGTTACGCGACCCGGACACGGCCCGCCGCGCCTCGTCGCCCTCGCATCCTCCCCCTCCCCACCGGCAATTCCCCTGTGAGCGAACAACAGATCCTGGGAGATCGAGCCCAAGATCGCCGGTGCGGGACACGTCTCTATACGCGCGCGCGACACGCCACCCCATAGGAAGGCACGGCGCCCGCCCCCGTCCGGGGCGGCGCCGGGCAAGGAGACTAGACTCGCGCGGCACGGCACAAGGCGCGTACTCCCGCCCCTCCAGGGCAGGTTCTCGTACGGCGGGCCGCCCGGGACCGCTCCAGGCCATTTGAGCGAAATTTCGTTCGTTTTCCGGTCTTGTTAAATTGCTCCCGGGCTGTAACCTGTGGCGAGATTCGTCCTACCATCGGTGGTCTAGGCCATCGGCACCCCTCCTGCCAGCAGGGACACCCTGGTTACCGGCGAGTAGAGATGCGTTTTCTACGACTAGCGACCAGGATGGAAGGCGACCCAGACCAGTCATCAGTCCACCTCGGAAGGCGAGACCCAGTGGCTTCCGGACGCCAGCGATTCTCGATCATCAGCGACGGCCTACCCAGCCAGCTGCCTGATGTCGATCCCAGTGAGACCAACGAGTGGCTCGAGTCTCTCGACAACGTCGTCAAGACCGAAGGCCGCACCAGAGCCCGCTACCTGATGCTCCGCATGCTCGAACGGGCCCGCGAGCACCAGGTCGGCGTGCCGGGCTTGCGCAGCACCGACTACATCAACACGATCCCGCCGGAGCGCGAGCCCTGGTTCCCGGGTGACGAGCACGTCGAACGCCGCATCCGTGCCTACATCCGCTGGAACGCGGCGATCATGGTGTCGAGGGCCAACGCCCGCACCAACGTGGGCGGCCACATCGCCACCTACGCCTCGGCCGCGTCGCTCTACGAAGTGGGCTTCAACCACTTCTTCCGCGGCAAGGACCACGGCGAGTCGGGCGACCAGGTCTTCTTCCAGGGGCACGCCGCGCCGGGCATCTACGCCCGCGCCTTCCTCGAAGGCCGGCTCAACGAGGCCCAGCTCGACGCGTTCCGCCAGGAGCTGTCGCACGGCTTCCACGGCCTGCCCTCCTATCCCCATCCGCGGCTGATGCCCGACTTCTGGGAGTTCCCGACGGTCTCTATGGGCCTGGGCCCGATCGGCGCGATCTACCAGGCGCGCTTCAACCGCTACCTGCTCAACCGGCAGATCAAGGACACCAGCCGCAGCCACGTGTGGGCGTTCCTGGGCGACGGCGAGATGGACGAGCCCGAGTCGCTCGGCGCCATCGGCCTGGCGGCGCGCGAGGAGCTCGACAACCTCACGTTCGTGATCAACTGCAACCTGCAGCGCCTCGACGGCCCGGTGCGCGGCAACGGCAAGATCATCCAGGAGCTGGAGTCCTACTTCCGCGGCGCCGGCTGGAACGTCATCAAGGTCGTGTGGGGCCGTGACTGGGACCCGCTGCTGGCGGCCGACGTCGACGGCGTGCTGGTCAACCAGATGAACACGACGCCCGACGGCCAGTTCCAGACCTACTCCGTCGAGTCGGGCGCCTACATCCGCGAGCACTTCTTCGGTTCCGACCCGCGCCTGCGCAAGATGGCCGAGCACCTGACCGACGACGACATCCGCAAGCTGTCGCGCGGCGGCCACGACTACCGCAAGGTCTACGCCGCGTTCAAGGCGGCCCGCGAGCACGTCGGCCAGCCGACGGTGATTCTCGCCCAGACCATCAAGGGCTGGACGCTGGGCAAGGACTTCGAGGCCCGCAACGCCACCCACCAGATGAAAAAGCTCACCAAGGCCGAGCTCAAGGAGTTCCGCGACCGGCTCTACCTGCCGATCCCCGACTCCGCGCTCGAGGGCGAGCTGCCCCCCTACTTCCACCCGGGCGAGAACGACCCCGAGATCCAGTACATGATGGAGCGCCGCGCCGCGCTCGGCGGTGTGCTGCCCAAACGGGTCGTCCGCGCCAAGCAGGTCAAACTGCCCGGCGACGACGTCTACAACGCCTTCGGCAAGGGCTCGGGCAAGCA
Source organism: Nonomuraea diastatica (assembly GCF_004349015.1). Taxonomy (NCBI): domain Bacteria; kingdom Bacillati; phylum Actinomycetota; class Actinomycetes; order Streptosporangiales; family Streptosporangiaceae; genus Nonomuraea; species Nonomuraea diastatica. Next base: position 61,883 of record NZ_SMKP01000014.1, on the reverse strand, counting down.
GCAGGTCGCCACCACGATGGCGTTCGTGCGGCTGTTGAAGGACCTCATGCGCGACAAGGAGATCGGCCACAGGTTCGTGCCGATCATCCCGGACGAGGCCCGCACGTTCGGCCTCGACGCCATGTTCCCGACGGCGAAGATCTACTCCCCGCACGGCCAGACCTACGAGGCCGTCGACAGGGAGCTGCTGCTGTCGTACAAGGAGGCGGTGCAGGGGCAGATCCTGCACGAGGGCATCAGCGAGTCGGGCTCGATGGCCTCGGCCATCGCCGCCGGCACGTCGTACGCCACGCACGGCGAGCACATGATCCCGATCTACATCTTCTACTCGATGTTCGGGTTCCAGCGCACCGGCGACCAGATGTGGGCCATGGGCGACCAGATGGGGCGCGGCTTCCTGCTCGGCGCCACCGCGGGCCGCACCACGCTCAACGGCGAGGGGCTGCAGCACGAGGACGGCCACACGCCGCTCATCGGCTCGACCAACCCGGCCGCGGTCATCTACGACCCGTCCTGGGCGTTCGAGGTGGCCCACATCGTCAAGGACGGCCTCAGGAGGATGTACGGCGACCAGCCGGAGGACATCTTCTACTACCTGACCGTCTACAACGAGCCCTACCTGCAGCCCGCCCAGCCCTCGCACATCGACGTGCAGGGCCTGCTCAAGGGCCTCTACAAGTTCGCCGAGGGGCCGCAGACGCAGGGGCCGAAGGCCAACATCCTGTCCTCGGGCGTCGCCGGCCCGTGGGCGGTGGAGGCACAACGGCTGCTGGCCGAGGACTGGGGCGTGTCGGCCGACGTGTGGTCGGCGACGTCGTGGACCGAGCTGCGCCGCGAGGCCCTGGCCTGCGAGGAGCACAACCTGCTCAACCCCGACGCCGAGCGGCGCGTCCCCTACGTGACGCAGGTGTTGTCGCAGGCGCGCGGGCCGTTCGTGGGCGTCAGCGACTACATGAAGGGCGTACAGGACCAGATCGCGCAGTGGGTGCCGGGTGACTGGTCCTCGCTGGGCACCGACGGGTTCGGCCTGTCCGACACCCGCTCGGCGCTGCGCCGACACTTCCACGTGGACGCGGCGTCGATCACGCTGGCCGTGCTGTCCAGCCTGGTCAAGCAGGGCGAGCTCGGCGGCGAGGTGCTGCGCGAGGCCATCGCCCGCTACCACCTGAAGAACGGCGTCACCGAGGCGGGCGGCGCCGAGAGCAACGACACCCAGTCGATGGGCATCTGAGCCGGGCCTCCTCTGAGCTGGGCGATCATGGCGCTTCCGCGAGGACCTCGCGGGAGCGCCGTCGGCACGGCACGACCAGGGTGGATACGCGCCGCCTCACCCGGGTTTGGTGCACGGTCACGTATTGTGGGCACTACTTCCCCCTGAGAGACGAGGGGAAGTTCCATCGATATGCGACGTGTCCTAGCCGCCGCCCTGCTCGTGACCGCAGCGGGCTGCTCCACCGCACCCGCCGAGCCCGCCACGGACGCCCCCGGCGAGACCGCCACGATCGACTGGGGGCCGTGCACCGACATCGAGCGCCCCGATGGTGAGCCTCCCGCCCGCCAGGACGGCTCAGTGCGGTGCGGCACGCTCGCGGTGCCGCTCGACTACTCCAAACCCGACGGCGAGCAGCTGGACCTGGCGCTCATCAAGCTGTCCGCCACAGGCAAGGGGGAGCGGCTCGGATCCGTGGTGTTCAACTTCGGCGGCCCTGGCGCGTCCGGCGTCGACACGCTCGACCAGGCGGCCAAGGCGCTCACCGCGCTGCGGACCCGCTACGACCTGGTCAGCTTCGACCCGCGCGGCGTCGATCGCAGCTCGGGCGTGCGCTGCGGCGACGCCTCCGAGCTGGAGACGTACACCTCGCTGAACACGCTGCCGCCCGACGAGGAGACGCACCGGCGCGCCACGGCGGCCAACAAGAGGTTCGCCGAGCTCTGCGAGCGCGACTCCGGCAAGATCCTGCCCTACGTCGGCACCGTGAACGCCGCCCGCGACATGGACCGCATCCGCGCCGCCGTGGACGACTCCAAGCTCAACTACGTCGGCATGTCGTACGGCACGCAGCTCGGCGCCGTCTACGCCACCGAGTTCCCCCACAACGTGGGCCGGATGGTGCTCGACGCGCCGCTCGACCCGACGGTCTCGTTCGAGCAGCGCACGCTGGCGCAGACGCGCGGCTTCCAGCAGGCGTACGAGAGCTTCCTGCGGTCGTGCGTCAAGGACACGTGCGCGCTCGGCAAGGACGAGGCCACCGCCAACCGCAACGTCGAGAACCTGTTGAACCGGCTCACCACCAAGCCGCTGAACGTCAACGGCCGCACGCTGACGCAGGGGCTGGCCTCCACCGCCGTGGCCGCCGCCCTCTACTCCGAGCTGACCTGGCCGTTCCTGGAGCAGTCGCTCGGCGAAGGGCTCAAAGGCAACGGCGAGGCGCTGCTCTATCTCGCCGACAACTACACCGGGCGCAGGGAGGACGGCACCTACTCCACGCAGATGACCAGCTTCCCGGCCATCACCTGCGCCGACACCGCGGAGCGCCCCAGCCAGGCCGAGCTGCGGCGCACCGAGGCGGCCGCGCTGAAGATCTCGCCGCTGTTCGGCAGCGAGGGCTCGGGCGGGCTGTGCCGGGTCTGGCCGGTCAAGGGCAGCGACCAGGCGCGGCGCGTCGACGCCACCGGGTCCGCGCCGATCGTGGTGGTGGGCGGCAAGGGCGACCCGGCCACGCCGTACCAGTGGGCGCCCAAGCTGACGTCCCAGCTCAAGACGGCCACGCTGGTGACGTACGAGGGCGAGGGGCACGGGGCGTACCTGTCGGGGAGCAAGTGCGTGCGCGGGCTCGTGGACGCGTACCTGCTCGACGGCAAGGTGCCCGATAAGGGCGCCACGTGCCCGGCGGCCTAGGCTGGGCCAGGTGACGCAGAACAACTCTCAGAACGCGCACCGGACGACGGAGAACGACTCGCGTAGCGCGCGCATCGCGAGGATAGAGACCGAGGCCGCGCGCCTGGCCGCCCTGGCCGGCGACCTGTCGGTGGCGGTGCCGTCGTGCCCGGGATGGACGATCGCGGAGCTGATCACGCATGTCGGCCGGACCCACCGCTGGGCGGCCCACGTGCTGCGCAACCAGGTGCGGGAGAAGATCTGGTCGCGGCAGGTGCCGAGCGGGCTGGCCGAGGGGCAGAGCGGCGACCCCGGCTGGCTGATGTCGGGGGCCGCCGAGCTGCTCGACACGCTGCGCACCACCGATCCGGAGCTGGAGGTGTGGACCTGGGGCCCGGACCGGCGGGCCGCCTGGTGGTCGCGCCGGATGCTCTTCGAGCTGGTGGTCCACCGGGCCGACGCCGAGCTCGCGCTTGGCCTCGACCCGGTCGTCCCGGCGGAGACCGCCATCGACGGCGTCGAGGAATTCCTGCACAACCTGCCACACGCCGTCTGGGTCACCCGGTCGCTGGCCGGGCTCGGTGTGGAGGGGGCCACGATCCACCTCCACGCGAGCGACGGCGAGGGCGAGTGGACCATCACGCAGGGCCCCGCCGGGAAGATTACCTGGGCGCGCGGCCATGCCAAGGGCGACACCGCCGTCCAGGGCCCGGTGGCGGATCTGCTGCTCATGATCTATGGTAGGCGCTCACCCGACGACCTGACCGTGCACGGCGACCGCGATCTCCTCGACCGCTGGCTGGCCGCCGTCGACTTCTGACGATCGCCCTGGACGCGCCGCCGCTCGGCGATCGGCGGCGTGTCCAGGGCGTCATGGTGAACCGCTCCGCGCGGAGCGGCCCGGGCGCGGGCCGGTGGTCGCGGGGAAGGCGCTCCCCCAGCCGCATCCGGATGATCACCTGCGGTGGAAGACCCGAAGACGCCGCCGGACACGTCGTCCATCATCGTCTCCTCAGCTCTCGAACAGGACAACGATCTAACGGCGAGGCGACAACCCTATGTCGGTGTTTCCTCTTGATTTTCGAGCACATGTTCAGTCGAGGGTGGTGCCGTGGACGACCATCTCGGGCACGTCGGTGGCGAACCCTTCGAGCGGGCGCTCGGGGCAGCGCTCGCCGGTGACGGTGGCGGAGGCGATGCGGTCGAGGCGGAAGACGCGTACGTCGTCGCGGAGCCGGCACCACGCCACGAGATACCAGAAGCCGCCGCGCCCGCCCAGGAACACCCCCGGCTCGACGTCGCGCGAGGTCAGCGCCCCCTTGGCGTCGGCGTAGTCGAGCCTGAGCACCCGGCGGCGCAGCAGCGCCTCCTCGATGGCCCGGGAGATCCCCTCGGCGCCCAGGGGCTGGATGCCGGTGGCGGGCTGGTCGGGCGGCCGGACGAGCTGCACCCGCCGGGCCAGCTCTCTGGCGAGCTCACCCTCGGGCCCCGGCATCGCGGCCACCACCTTGCGTAACGCGCTGCGGGCCTGATGGCCGAAGGGCTGGTCGCCGGCCTGGCTGAGCGCCACCGCGATCGCCACCGCCTCGGCCGGGCTGAAGTTGAGCGGGGGGAGGGACATCTTCCTGTCGATGGCGTAACCGCCCTTGCGGCCCGGCTGGGCGTAGATCGGGACGCCGGACTCCTGCAGCGCGGTGATGTCGCGCTCGATCGTGCGCACGCTCACCTCGAACCGCTCGGCGAGCTCGCGGGCGGAGCGGCAGCGTGGCGCGATGGCGCGCAGGTCTTCGACGAGCGCGTAGAGCCGGTCGGTACGGTTCACAGCCGCGACGCTACGCCGCGCCACCGACAATCGCGGGCCCGCGCGGCGCCCGGTAACCCCTGCCTCACCGCAAGACTACAAAGATCTGACGGCCGGGGGCGCTCGGGGCGCGCGTCAGGCCCGGGTCCAGTCGAGAAGCCTGTCCAGGGGCCAGGTGTTGACGACGCGCTCCGCCTCGATGCCGCACATGGCCGCCCGCTCGCAGCCGTACCGCTGCCAGTCGAGCTGCCCGGGGGCGTGCGCGTCGGAGTCGATCGCGAAGACGCACCCCATCTCGTACGCCAGCCGCATCAGCCGCTTGGGCGGGTCGAGCCGGTCGGGCCGCGAGTTGATCTCGACCGCCACCCCGAACCGCCGGCACGCCTCGAACACCAGCTCCGCCTCGAACTCCGACTCCGGCCTGCGCTCCCCGCGCCGCCCGCCGGCCCGCACCACCCGGCCGGTGCAGTGCCCCAGCACGTCCACGAGAGGGTCGGCGACGGCGGTGACCATTCTGCGGGTCATGCCGGCGGCGTCCATGCGGAGCTTGGAGTGCACGCCGGCCACCACGACGTCGAGCCGTTCGAGCAGCTCCCGCTCCTGGTCGAGCGATCCGTCCGGGTTGATGTCCACCTCGATCCCGGTCAGGATCCTGAACGGGGCCAGGCGCTCGTTCAGCTCGGCCACCACGGTCAGCTGGCGCTCCAGGCGCTCGGCCGAGAGGCCCTTGGCCACCGTCAGGCGGGGCGAGTGGTCGGTCAGCGCCAGATATTCGTGACCGAGCCCGGCGGCGGTCTCGGCCATCTCGTCGATCGGCGACCCGCCATCCGACCAGTCCGAGTGGCTGTGCAGGTCGCCTTTCAGGGCGGTGCGCAGCGCGGCGGTCTCGGCGTCGAGCTCGACGCCCTCGGTGGCGTGCAACCTTCGCAGGTAGGTCGGAACCTGCCCCTCAAGACTTTCGTTGACCACAAGAGCGGTGACCTTGCCGATGCCCGGCAGGTCGCCGAGCCGTCCGGTGCGGGCCAGCCGCACGAGCTCGTCCTTGGGGAGGTCGGCGACGACCGCGGCGGCGCGGCGGAAGGCCCGCACACGGTAGGTGGGCTCGCCCGCGCGCTCCAGCAGGAAGGCGATCTCACGCAGGGCCATGACCGGATCCATACATCCTCCATAGCCGAAATAAATCGCGATGCACTAATTACTCATTGAACACGGACGGACGCCGCCGCTAGAGTAATCGGCCCATGAAAGCAGGAGCTTGATGGCACCACCGCCGCCCACCCACCACTCGCCTCCGCAGCCCCCGCGCAAGGCGTCGAAAGCCGTCCCTCTCACGATCCTCGGCGTCCTGTCCGTGATGCTGGTCGGCTACTGCGCCGCCGTGCAGGACGACGAGGAGGTCACCGCGGACTGCGTCATGCGGCTCGACGACGGCAGCTACCAGATCGTCGACGACGACCTCTGCGACGATGACGACGGCGGCGGCACGCACTACTACGGCGGGTCGCATGGGGCTTACCTCTGGTACTACGGCGGCACGCGGGTCGGCAACCGCGTGCGCGGTGGCACCACCTACCGGCCGTCCAACGTCGACATCAACACCCGCAACGGCAAATCGATCCAGCGCGGCGGCTTCGGCAGCAAATGGGGCGGCGGGGGCTGACAGGTGCGGCGCGAGCACGGCACTCCCAGGCCAGGCTGGGAGGAGACGATCGAGAGCCAGGGCCTGGCTTACCACAAGGCCGCGCACCCGTCGGGGCTGAGCCGCCCCTACTGGGACGAGTCCGTCCACTACGTCTTCTCGATGGACGAGGTCGAGGAGCTGGAGGAGCAGGTCGAGGAGCTGCACGCCATGTGCCTGAGCACTGTCGAGCACGTGGTCTCGGCAGGCCGCTTCGCCGACTTCGCGATCCCCGAATGGGCGTGGGAGGACGTCGCGCGCTCCTGGGAGCGCCGCGACCCCCACCTGTACGCCCGCTTCGATCTGCGCTACGACGGCACGGGCCCGGCCAGGCTGCTGGAGTACAACGCCGACACGCCCACCTCCCTGGTGGAGTCGTCGGTGATCCAGTGGTTCTGGTTGCAGGACGCACACCCCGGCGGCGACCAGTGGAACTCCGTGCACGAGCGGCTCATCGAGCGCTGGACGCAGCTGGGGCTCCCGCCCGGTCCCACGCACTTCGCGTTCACCAACATGGACGAGACGGGCGAGGAGGCCATGACCGTGGCCTACCTGCAGGAGACCGCCGAGCAGGCGGGCCTGCAGACCGTCTCCGTGGCCATGGAGGACATCGGCTGGGACTCCCTCAACCGCCGCTTCGTCGACGTCGAGGAGCGGATGATCCGCTCGGCGTTCAAGCTCTATCCCTGGGAGTGGATGCTGGCCGAGGACTTCGGGCGGCACGCCGTACGACACACCACCTGGATCGAACCGCTGTGGAAGACCCTGCTGTCCAACAAGGCGCTGCTGGCCCTGCTGTGGGAGCTCCATCCCGGCCATCCCAACCTCATGCCCGCCTACCTCGACGGCCCTCGTGACCTCACCTCCTACATCGCCAAGCCGCTGCTCGGCAGGGAGGGGGCCTCCATGCGCATCGTCACCCCCCAGGGCACCTGGGAGACCCCTGGCGTCTACGGCCGCGAGGGATATGTGTTCCAGGGCTTCGAGGCGCTGCCCGTCTTCGAGGGGCAGCGGCCGGTGCTCGGCGCCTGGGTGGTCGCCGACGAGGCGGCCGGGCTCGGCATCAGGGAGACCACCGGCCTCATCACCGACGACACCTCATCGTTCGTCCCGCACCGCATCGCTGATTGACGTGTTCTCCGACCGACACCTGCCCGCCCCGGCCGGGCGGACATGCTCCCCGTGATTGGAACTGACGTGACTCTTCTCGAAATCCTCGCCCGCGGCTCAGGCGCCGTCGCCGCATACGCCGCCGTCGGCGTGATCCTGATGATCGTCGGGTTCTACGTGATCGACTGGGCCACACCCGGCAAGCTGAGCGCGGTCATCCGCTCCGAGCGCAATCCCAACGCCACCCTGCTGGCCTCCTCGGCCATGGCTGCCATCGGGCTGATCGTGGCCGCCTCGATCTGGTCGTCGGGCGGCCGGCTCGCGGAGGGCCTCGCGGGCACGGCGGTGTTCGGGCTGGTCGGCATCGTGGTGCAGACGGTGGCCATGCTGATCTTCGACCGGGTGGTCGGCATCTCCGTACGCGAGCTGGTCAAGGAGCCCGATCTGCAGCCGGGCGCGCGCGTGCTCGCGGTGACCCACGTCGCGATCGGGCTCATCACCGCCGTCGCCGTCATCTGAGAGGGCCGGATCCGAGAGGGCCGGCGCCGTTCCGGTCAGCCGAGCGGACCTGGCACTCTAGGAGACGTGACAGAGCGGACCCGGGAGGACACGACACGCAGGCTCGAGCGGGCCATGGGCTCGCTCGGCACGGCGGCGATGGCGCGCATGGACGAGCAACTGCCGTGGTTCCGGGCGCTCAGCGCCGAGGACCGGTCGTGGGTGGGGCTCGTGGCCCAGGCCGGCATCGCCGCGTTCGTCGAGTGGTTCTCGACCGCCGGTGAGGGGCGGCGCACGCCCAGCATCGAGTTCTTCGGCACGGCGCCGCGCGAGCTCAAACGGTCGATTTCGCTCCAGCAGACCGTCGACATCGTCAGGGTCGTGGTCGAGGTGGTCGAGGCGCAGACCCACGAGCTGGCCGCACCGGGCGGCGAGGACGAGCTCCAGCAGGCCATGCTGCGCTACACCCGCGACGTCGCCTTCGCCGCCGCCCACGTCTACGCCCGCGAGGCCGAGGCCAGGGGGTCGTGGGACGCCAGGCTGGAGGCCCTGATCGTGGACGCCCTGGTGCGCGGCGAGGTGGACGACGGCCTGCACTCCTGGGCCGCCGCGCTGGGCTGGACCTCCTCCCCCGTCGTCGTCATCGCCGGGCACGCCCCCGAGGGCGACCCGCGCGCGGTCATCGACGGCCTGCGGGAGAAGGGCCGCCGCATCGGCATGGACCTGCTGGCGGGGGTCCAGGCAGACCGGCTGATCGTGATCGTGGGCGGCGCGGGCAGCGTCAACGACGCGGCCAAGCAGGTCGTGGCCCGCTTCGGCGTCGGCCCCATCGTCATCGGCCCCGAGGTGCCCGACCTGCACGCCGCCGCCAATTCGGCCAGGGCGGCGCTGGCCGGGCTGAAGGCGTCCTCAGGATGGCCCGACGCGCCGAGGCCCGTGCACGCCGAGGACCTGCTGGCCGAGCGGGCGCTCGACGGCGACCTCGACGCCAGGCGGCAGCTCATCGAGAGCGTCCACCTGCCGCTCGCGGGCACCCCGCTGCTCGACACGCTGGCCACCTACCTGGAGCAGGGCACCTCGCTGGAGGCCACGGCCCGGCTGCTGTTCGTCCATCCCAACACCGTGCGCTACCGCCTCAAGAAGATCACCGAGCTGACGGGCTACCAGCCCACCGAGGGCAGGTCGGCCTTCACTCTCCAGGTGGGGCTCATCCTCGGCAGGCTCGCGGAGAGTGCAGTAAGCTGGCGCGCTCTAACGTAACCGCGCCGAAATCCCCCCTGTAGGGTTCCTACAAATCACCCTGGACAAAGTTCGTACGGATCTCCATCCGCGTGTCGGAGTTCTACAGGGCATGGTGGATTTTGTGCTTGTACTCGTCGCTCCGGGCCAAGGTGCCCAAACGCCAGGCTTCCTGACTCCATGGCTTGAGTTGCCCGGTCTGGCCGACAGGCTCGGCTCGTGGTCCGAGGTCGCCGGGGTCGATCTGATCGCGCAGGGCACGACCGCCGGCGCCGACGAGATCCGCGACACCGCCGTCGCCCAGCCACTGCTCGTGGCCGCCGCGCTGGCCTCCGCCGAGGCGCTCGGCGCGGCCCCCGACGTCGTGGCCGGGCACAGCGTCGGCGAGTTCGCCGCCGCCGCACTGGCCGGGGTGCTCAGCCCTGAGCAGGCGCTCGCCCTGATCCGCGACCGCGCTCAGGCCATGGCCAAGGCCGCCTCCATCACCGAGACCGGCATGACGGCCGTGCTCGGCGGCGTCGAAGAAGAGGTCCTCGCCACGATCGAGAGGCACGGGCTCACCGCCGCCAACATCAACGGCGCCGGGCAGATCGTGGCCGGAGGCACCATCGAGCAGCTGGCCGCGTTCAAGGCCGACCCGCCCGCCCGCGCCCGGCTCATCTCGCTCTCCGTGGCAGGCGCCTTCCACACCTCCCACATGGCCACGGCGGTCGAGAGCCTGCGCGAGGCGGCCAGGAACGTCACGCCCGCCGACCCGGGGGTCACGCTGTTGTCCAACTTCGACGGCCGGCCGGTCGCCACCGGCGCCGAGTTCGTCGAGCGGCTGGTGCAGCAGGTCAGCAGCCCCGTCCGATGGGGTGCCTGCATGGAGACCATGGCCGGTCTGGGCATCACCGGGATGATCGAGCTGCTGCCCGGCGGTACGCTGACCGGCCTGGCCAAGCGCGCCCTGCGCGGCGTGCGGACCGTCGCGCTGAAGACCCCAGACGACCTCGACGCGGCCAGGGAGCTGATCCCGTGAAGATTCCCGACATCGCCCCTGGCGGCAGGGTGCTCGCCTTCGGCCACTACCAGCCCGCCAACGTGGTCACCAACGACGACCTGGCGAAGACCATGGAGACCAACGACGAGTGGATCCTGTCCAGGGTCGGCATCAAGGAGCGCAGGGTCGCGCCCGACGGTGAGTCCCTGGAGGACATGGCCGCCATCGCCGGCGGCAAGGCACTGGCCGCCAGCGGGCTGTCGCCGGAAGACATCGACCTCGTCATCGTCGCCACCTGCACGCTCGAGACGCAGATCCCCAACGCCTCCGCCATCGTCGCCCACCGCCTGGGCATCCAGGCGCCCGGCGCGTTCGACGTCAACGCCGCCTGCGCCGGCTTCTGCTACGCGCTCGGCACCGCCAGCGCCGCGGTACGCGCGGGCTCGGCCAGGAACGTGCTGGTCATCGGCGCGGAGAAACTGTCGCAGTGGATCGACTGGACCGACAGGTCCACCGCCGTGATCTTCGCCGACGGCGCGGGGGCCGCGGTGGTGGCCCCGTCGGAGACCCCCGGCATCGGTCCTGTGGTGTGGGGCAGCGCCGGTGACAAGTCCGACGCGATCATCATCAAGGACCGCGCCGATTATCTCCGCCAGGAGGGCCAGACGGTGTTCCGCTGGGCCACCACCGCGCTGCATCCGGTGGCGCTCGAGGCCTGCTCGCGGGCGGGCGTCGACCCGTCCGAGTTGGCTGCGTTCGTGCCTCACCAGGCCAACTTGCGCATCATCGAGGCCATCGCCCGTAAGCTGGGCGCCGACCAGGCCGTCATCGCGCGCGACATCGTCACCTCGGGCAACACCTCGGCCGCCTCCATCCCTCTCTCGCTCTCGCGCATGGTGGAGCGCGGCGAGGTCCGCACGGGCGATCTCGCGCTGGTGCTCGGCTTCGGCGCGGGCCTGACCTACGCGGGCCAAGTGATCGAGATTCCGTAGGATCGGGCACGGTCTGCGCCGTGCCCGCCCAGAGAAAGACTTGTGCGGCGCAACCGCACAGATTCCCAGGAAACCAAAGGAGAAATAGCGACATGGCTGCCACCGAGCAGGACATCCTCGAGGGCCTTGGCAAGATCATCAACGAGATCACCGGCATTCCGGCGTCCGAGGTGACCCCCGAGAAGAGCTTCGTGGACGACCTCGACATCGACTCCCTGTCCATGGTCGAGATCGCCGTGGCCGCCCAGGACGAGTTCGGCGTCGAGATCCCCGACGACCAGCTCAAGAACCTGAAGACGGTCAAGGACGTCCTCACCTTCATCCAGAGCTGAGCCGCAACACCCGATCCGACCAGTACTGATCAGCAAGGGAGCGCGAAACGTGAGTGCGAACCGGGTACGTGTCGTCGTCACCGGGCTCGGCGCGACGACGCCCGTCGGTGGGGACGTCACCTCGACCTGGACGGCGCTCCTCGCCGGTCAGTCGGGTGTCGAGGCTCTCACCACGGACTGGATCGACACCGTCCCCGTGAAGTTCGCGGGGACGGCCGCGGTCGACCCCGCCGAGGTGCTGCCGCGGCCCGAGGCCCGCCGTCTCGACCGCAGCGAGCAGTTCGCGATGGTCGCCGCGAGGGAGGCCTGGCAGGACGCCGGCTCTCCCGAGGTGCCGCCGGAGCGGCTCGGCGTCGTGGTCTCCAGCGGCATCGGAGGCATCAACACCACGCTGACCGCCTACGACACCTACCGCGAGCGTGGCTGGAACCGGCTGTCGCCGTTCACCGTGCCGATGCTCATGCCCAACGGCCCGGCCGCCTGGATCGGGCTCGACCTGGGCGCCCAGGCGGGTGTGCACGCCACGGTGTCGGCGTGCGCGTCCGGCGCCGAGGCCATCGGCCACGCGATGGACATGATCAGGGTGGGCCGCGCCGACGTGGTGGTCGCCGGCGGCACCGAGGCGGCCATCCACGGCCTCAACATCGCTGCCTTCGCGGCCGCGCGGGCCATGTCCACCCGCAACGACGACCCGGCGGGCGCGTCCAGACCGTGGGACCGCGGCCGCGACGGGTTCGTGCTCGGCGAAGGCGCCGGCATCGTGGTGCTGGAGTCGGAGGAGCACGCCAGGGCGCGGGGCGCGCGCATCTACGCCTACTGCTCCGGCGTCGGCTACTCCGCCGACGCGCACCACATCACGCAGCCCGAGCCTGACGGCCGGGGCATCATCATGGCGATGACGCAGGCGCTCACCGACGCCGGCGTCACCGGCCACGACGTCAAGCACGTCAACGCGCACGCCACCTCGACGCCCGCGGGCGACGTCGGCGAGGTGCAGGCCGTGGCCAAGGCCATCGGCACCCACCCGCTGGTGACGTCGACCAAGTCCATGACCGGGCACCTGCTCGGCGGCGCGGGCGGCATCGAGTCGGTCTTCACGATCAAAGCGCTGCAGGAGCGGGTCGTTCCCGCCACCATCAACATCGACGATCTCGACGACGGCATCGAGGTCGACGTCGTCCACGGCAAGAACCGCACGCTGCCCGAAGGCGACGTGGCCGCGGTCAACAACTCGTTCGGATTCGGCGGGCACAACGTGACCGTCGTGTTTAAGGGGGCATAAAGTGACCGTCCTCGACAACCGGGTGGTGACGCCAGGCTCCGATCAGGAGCCCGCCGATCCCCGCGATCCAGTCGTCCGCCTGACCGCGCTGCTCGACGAGGGCTCGCTGCGGCTCATCACCCCTGAAGACAAGAGCGGCATGCTGGCCGCCATGGGGCGCGTCGAGGGTGTTCCCGTCGTCGCGTTCTGCAGTGACGCCCGCTTTCAGGGCGGCGCCATGGGCAGCGAGGGTTGCGAGCACATCGTGCACGCCTACGACGTGGCCGTCCGCGAGCGGGTGCCGGTCATCGGCATCTGGCACTGCGGCGGCGCGCGGATCCCCGACGGTGTCGAGTCGCTGCACGCCGTCGGCCGGGTCTTCGCCGCCATGACCAAGGCGTCCGGCGTGGTGCCGCAGATCTCCGTGGTCGTCGGCCCCGCCGCCGGCGGCGCCGCCTACGGTCCCGCGCTCACCGACCTGGTCATCCTGGCCGACTCCGGCCGCATCTTCGTCACGGGCCCCGACGTGGTCCGCAGCGTCACCGGCGAAGACGTCGACAGCGCCGCCCTGGGCGGCACCGAGCCGCACAGCAAGCGCAGCGGCGTGGCGCACATCGTCACCAAGTCCGAGACCGACGCCTACGTCAAGGCGCGCCAGCTCGCCACGCTCCTCGGCCACCAGGGCCGGATGCGCTCGGGAGAAATCGAGGAAGTGGACTTCTCCACGCTGCTGCCCGACTCCGCGCGCCGTGCCTACGACGTCAAGCCGCTGGTCAACGGCCTGCTCGACGAGCCCGGCCTGGAGCTGCACCCCAAGTGGGCACCGAACATCGTCACGTCGCTGGGCCGCCTGGGTGGCCGGACGGTCGGTGTGATCGCCAACAACCCGATGCGGCTCGGCGGCTGCCTCGACGCCACGTCCGCCGAGAAAGCCGCCCGCTTCGTACGCATGTGTGACGCTTTCGGGGTGCCGCTGGTTGTCCTCGTGGACGTTCCCGGTTACCTGCCGGGTGTCGGGCAGGAGCACGACGGCGTGGTGCGCCGGGGAGCCAAGCTGCTGCACGCCTTTGCCGAGGCGTCCGTGCCGCGGGTCACGCTGATCACACGGAAGGCGTACGGCGGGGCGTACATCGCGATGAACTCACGCGCCCTGGGCGCCACCAAGGTCTTCGCCTGGCCCACCACCGAGGTCGCCGTCATGGGGGCCGTCGCGGCGGTGCGCGTCATCAAGCGGCGCGAGCTGGCGGCCGTTCCCGACGAGGACCGGGCCGAGCTGGAGGAGCGCCTGGCAGAGGAGCACTCAAAGCTCGCCGGCGGCCTGACCAGAGCGCAGGAGCTGGGCGTCATCGACGAGGTGATCAAGCCGGAGGAGACCCGCGGCGCGATCGCCAAACTGCTCGCCCAGGCGACCCCGGCCCGGGGCGCCCACGGCAACATCCCGCTGTAGCAGCCGACGACGGCATCCCGGGCGGCGCGCCGCGCCGTCTCGCTGCCCACCAGCCGTCAGGGCCCAAGCACAAGGCCCCGCACCCGTTGGGTGCGGGGCCTTGCTGGTGCCGGGCAGCGGAGCCCGGCCGCAGGGTGCTGCTCGTGCCGGGCGGGTGTACGGCGAGGTCAGACGGCGGCGTGCAGCCAGCGGACCGGCGCGCCGTCCCCGGCATAGCGGAACGGCTCCAGCTCCTCGTCCCACGGCTTGCCGAGCATCCTGTCCAGCTCGTCCTCCAGCACGCACCGCCCCTGAGCGGCCATCATCATCGCGGTGCGCAGCCGGTCTTCGGAGATCATGATGTCGCCAGCCGCCCCGATGACCGCCGTGAAGGCGCCGAGCGTCGGCGTGTAGGCGTGCCGGGACCCGTCGACACCCGGAGAAGCGTCCTCGGTGATCTCAAACCTGAGCCGCTGCCAGCCCATGAGCGAAGAGGCGATGGCCGCGGCGACGCCCGGCCGGCCCTCCCATTCCGCCTGCGCGCGCACGACGTTGGGCGCGGCGGGTTGCGGAGTCCACGTCAGATCTACGGGCACGCCGAGGACACCCGCGACTGCCCATTCGATGTGTGGGCACAGCGCGGGCTGAGCCGAGTGGACGTAAAGGACGCCACGAGCAGACACCGGACCTCCCGTTCGGTACGAGGTGCGCCTTCCCCAACGGCCTCGTCCCGGGATGATCACAAGTGACTAGGGAGAGACTACCGTCGGTCGCCATCTGGCACCAGTGGGGGGCCATACCAACTTGGTGCGGAAGTCGCATGTGACAGCGGGGCAGGGGAGGAAAGATACCGGCTCATGGACATGCAATCTGTCGGCGAGGCGTTCATCCGGCCAGGTCAGATGCTGACCGACCGGTCGGCGCTGTCCGCCGCGTCGCGCTGGACCTCGGCGGTCTCGGAGGCGGACGGGGTCTGTGTCATCCACCTGTCTCCCGGCGCGGACCCCTGCGAGGTCGCCGCCGAACTCCGTGACCAGGGCGTGCGGGCCTCGCCGAACCACGTGTTCCGCGGCCAGCCCCTGTTCTTCGGAGGCCCCGCGTCCCGGCCCTTCCCCGCACCACCCATCCGCTACAAGCCGGGCCAGACGCGTTCGGACGTGGTCATCGGCCTGCTCGACACCGGCGTCGCCGAGCACCCGTGGTGGTCCGGCAACGACTGGTACGAGCAGCTCGGCCCTGACGACACCGACGCGGCGGAGGGCGCGCAGGCGGGGCACGGCACGTTCATCGCGGGCCTGCTGGCGCGCCGGGCGCCGGGCGCGGCGCTGCGGGTGCGCCGGGTGCTGGACGGCGACGGCTTCGGCGACGAGGCGACCGTCGTCCGCGCGCTGCACCGCATGCGCGAGCGGCCTCCCCACGTGCTCAACCTGTCTTTCGGCGGCCACACCTTCGACGACCGGCCGCCGCCCCTGCTGTCCGACGCCCTCGCCGCGCTGAGCGACACGGTGACCGTGGCCTGCGCCGGCAACACCGCCTCCGACCGGCCGTTCTGGCCCGCCGCGCTGGCGGGCGCCGTGGGCGTGGCGGCCGTGGACGCCTCACAGGAGCACCGGGCCCCCTATTCGGGCCATGGCACCTGGGTGGACGCCTGCGCCCGCGGCGACTGGCTGACCAGCAGCTTCCTGAGGGGCGGCGAGTTCGCGGGCTTCGCGGCCTGGAGCGGCACGTCGTTCGCCACCGCGGTGGTGGCGGGCGCCATCGCCGACGCGGCCAGGGACGAGCCGACGAAGGAGGTGGTCAGTCGGCTCCTCGGCTCCGAGGAGGCCCGGCAAATTCCGGATCTGGGAGTTCTCGTACCGGCGAGTCTGTAGAGTTTACGCTCAGTCCTCACGCAATCACGAAGAGGCGTCATCGCCTCGGCGTGCCGCACTGGAAGGAGGCCGCATGCCCGATCCACGCGAGCCGGCGGAGCTGGTCACGGCAGCGGCCGGCGGCGACCGGACGGCGTGGGACGAGCTCGAGGCCAGATACGGGCCGCGGATGTGGGCGGTGGCCAGGGCGTCCGGGCTCAGCCCCTCCGACGCGGCGGACGCGGTCCAGGGGTCCTGGCTGCGGCTGCTCCAGCACCTCCACACGCTCAGGGATCCGGCGAAAGTCGGCGGCTGGCTCATGACGACCGTGCGCCGCGAGGCTCACGCGTTCCTCCGCAAGCGTCATGACGTCTCCCCTTTCGACCACGACCTCCTCACTCTTGAGGCCGTCGACGATCCCGACCCCGCCTCCGCCGTGCTGGAGGCCGACGGCAGGCGCCTGCTCTGGAAGCAGGTCTCCGCACTGCACGAGCCCTGCCGCACACTCATCCAGCTGGTCGCCATCGATCTGGGAAACCGGCAGATGGCGGCGCGGTTGGGCATGCCCGTGGGCAGTGTGGGCCCGACCAAGGCCCGCTGTCTGGAGAAACTGCGCACCCTGATTTCATCACAGGAGACGGCGCAATGATCAACGACGAGTATTTCCTGGCGGCTCTCCGGCTGGCCGCGGGAAACGACCCCATCCCGAGCCACGTGTCCGCCGCCGCACGCGACGTCTACGAGCTGCGGGTCCCCCGTGCGGTGACCGCCACGCCCGGCGCGCGCGCCGCCGCGGGCCCCGACGTGCGCGACCCTGACGGCTGCCACCTGGTGCGCTTCGTCGCCGACGGCCTCACCTTCGACCTGGAGGTGACGGTTGGCGACGGGCTCATCGACGTCGCGGGACAGGTGTGCCCCCACCCGGGCGAAGACGCCGTCATCGACGTGAAGACCCCGCACCTTACGTTGACCAGGCACATCGCCCGCAACGGCAACTTCGCCGCGACGGGCCTGCCTCCTGGCTGGCTCAGCGTGGTGTGCCACCGGCCCGGACGCTCCCCCGTACAAACCAGATGGGTGCGCATCCGGCCCTGACCCAGCCACCAGCCGGCGGGGGAGCCGTGCCCCCGCCCGGCGCCAGACCAAGGCCTGCCATGAGTGCATACCCGGACTCATCAGGCGACCTCGATCCGCTCGTCAGGGCGGCCGAGGCCGCGATGCTGCGTTCCCTGGTGGATCCCGGCCACGCCATGCGCGCGGGCCGCCTCGTGCTGGCGGCTGCCCGCCGCGTCGGCTCCGCCGAGGCCGCGGTCATGTCACTGCGGGCGATGGCGCTGGCCGCCCGCGAGCTCGGCGACCTGGAAGCGGCCGAGCAGCACCTCCGGGAGGCCCTCGGCACCCCCGGCGCGCCGCAGGAGCGGCTCGCGCAGGTGCGGCTCTCCCTCGTCACCGTGCGCACCGAACGCGGGCATCCCCTGCAGGCGCTGCGCGTGGCCGCCCTGGCCTGGGCCTATCTGCGCCCGCTCGACCGCGCCAAACTCGACACCCAGCGCGCGGTCGCCCTGGCCCACCTCGGCCGCCACCAGGAGGCCATCGCCTCCTGCGACCGTGCGCTGCGTGCCCTGGTGACCGCGCCCGGCACCATCGACGACCGCAGGTTCCTGGCGGGCGGCCTGCTCAACCGCGGTCTCATCCACTCCTACCGCGGCGACTGGGACGCCGCGATGCGCGACCTGACCGCGTGCCTGGAGATCGCCCGGCACGCCGGGCTGCTGCACCTGTCCCGCCTGTCCGCCGCGAACCTGCCGTTCCTCGCGGTACGCCGGGGCGACATCGCCGGGGCGTTCAAGCACTACCGGGATGCCGAGGACACCCTGTTCGGCTTCCCCGAGCGGCTGGCCACGATGCGGGCGGACTTCGCCGGCGCGCTGCTGGCCGCCCACCTGCCCGGGGAAGCCAGGGCGATGCTGAGCCTGGCCGTACCCGACCTGGAGGCGTCGGGCGCCCAGGTGGCGCTGGCCGAGGCGCGGCTGAAACTGGCCCAGGTGGAGCTGCTCACCGGCGACCCGCACCAGGCCAGGCAGGTGGCCGAGCAGGCCGCCGCCGAGCTGGCCGCCCAGGAGCGGATCCGCTGGTTGCCGCTGGCGCAGGAGGTCGTGCTGCGTTCCCGGCTCGCGCTCGAACCCGTCACCCCCGCCCTCGTCGGCGAGCTGATCGCGTGCGCGGACGAGCTGGAGAACGGCTTCGCCCCGCAGGCAGGGGCGGCACTGCGGCTGGTGGCGGCCGAGGCGGCACTCGCCGTGGACGACCACCCGATCGCCTCCGCGCAGCTCGCCCGGCTCACCCGGCACGCCGAACGGGGCGAACGATGGGTCCCGGCCGGCACCCGGCTCACCCCGCTGGGCTCGGAGCCGCAGGCCAGGCGGCTCGCCTCGCAGATCCCCGGACCGGTGCGCCAGCACGCGCTCGCGCTCGAAGCCGCGCTGCAGGAGGACAACACCGGCGCCTTCCGCGCCGTCCAGGACGGGTTGTCGGAGGTCAGCGAGCAGGTCGAGACGTTCGACGATCCGTCGCTGCGCGCCCACGCGGCCAGAGCCGGGGAACGGCTGGCGGCCTTCGGGCTGGGGCTGGCGGTGCGCGACGGAGGCGTCGAGGAGGTGTTCGAGTGGAGCGAGCGGTGGCGGGCCGTCACCGCTCCCGCGCACGCCGGCTCGCCCGCCGACGCCGAGCGGGTACGGGCGGAGCTGGGAGCGGGGACCCTGGTGGAGTTCGTGGCCCACGAGGAGTCGCTGCTGGCCGTACTGATCTGCGAGCGACGGATGTTGCTGCGGCGGCTGGCCGACGTGCGGCAGGTCAAGGAGGCGATCGTCCGGCTGCGTTACTCGCTGCGCCGCCAGGCCGGCCCCGGCGACGTCGAAGCCGCTGCGGTCGACGTCGAACGGCTGGTGCTGCAGCCGCTCCTCGCCGAGCTGGGCAACGGGCCGCTCGTGGTGGTGCCCGTGGGCGCGCTGCACACGCTGCCCTGGGGCGCGCTGCCCAACCTGCGGGAGCGCCCGGTGAGCGTGACCGCCAGCGCGGCCGCCTGGGTACGCGCGCTCGATCGTGTACGCCGCGACGGGCCCCCGGTGGTCGTGGCCGCGGCCGGGCCCGCGCTGGCGCACGCGCACGCCGAAGTGGCGCACGTCCTGGCCTGCCACCCAGGGGGACGCGAGTCGCCCGCGCGCACGGCGGACGTCCTGAAGGCGCTCGAAGTCGCGGACGTGCTCCACCTGGCGGCGCACGGGGTGTTCCACGCGCGCAGCCCGCTGGTGTCCGGGATCACGCTGGAGGACGGGCCGCTCATGGCGTACGACCTGCTGGAGGTGCCCCGGTCGGCGGGGCTCGTGGTGCTCTCCGCGTGCAACTCGGGGATGTCACGGGCACCCGTGGACGGAGCACCGCTCGGTCTGCCAGGGGCGTTCCTGGCCAAAGGGTCGTCGTGCGTGGTGGCGGGGCTCGTACCGGTGCGGGACGAGGCGGCCCGGGCCATCATGGGGGTGTTTCACGAGCTCGTGGCGGCGGGCCGGCCACCGGACGCGGCGCTGGCGTGCGCCGCGGCCAAGACGGGCGAGCACGCCTTCGTCTGCTTCGGCGCGGGCGACCGGGCGCTGTACTGACGGCGCACCGGACACCTGCGCCCCCACGGCGACGTGCTGCTCAGCGCGGCGGCCTCGTACCGGCCCCAGTGCGGCTGCGTAGGCGTGCGGCCCCTCGCGCGGCGGCCTTTGTGCTGGCGCGGTTGGTGGTTGCCCGCGGTGAGGTGCCGCCGCGCATACATCGCGTTCGTCCTGGGGTGGTCAGCCGGTCGCCACGGGTCGTGACGGGTCGGCGACCCAGCCGGACCAGGAGCCGACGTACAGCGCGGCCGTGGGCAGGCCCGCCACCTCCAGCGCCAGCACCTCATGGGCGGCCGTCACGCCGGACCCGCAGTAGGCGCCGGCCTCCACCCCTTCGCTGATCCCGAGACCGGCGAAGCGGGCCCGCAGCGTGTCTGGGGCGAGGAACCGGCCGTCGGGCCCGACGTTCCCGGTCGTGGGCGCGTTGACGGCTCCGGGGATGTGACCCGCCACGGGATCGACCGGCTCTGCCTCGCCCCGGTAGCGCTCAGCGGTCCGGGCGTCCAGCAGCACGCCCTCCGCGGCCAGCGCGGCCGCCTCGTCGGCCGTCAGCATCGGCATCCCGCCCGGCCGCGCGGTGAAGTCGCCATGGCCGAGGGGGTCCGGAGCCTCCTTCGTGGTGGGCAGCCCGGCTCCGGCCCACGCGGCGAGCCCGCCGTCGAGCACGCGGGCGTCCTGATGGCCGAAATAGCGCAGCGCCCACCAGGCCCTGGCCGCCACCGTGGAACCCACGTCGTCATAGACCGCGACCGGCCGGTGGTCCGACACGCCGAGGCGGCGCATGGCGTCCTGGAACGCGCCGGGCTCCGGCAGCGGGTGCCGGCCGCCGTCGCCGGGAGACCCGGCGAGGTCGGTGTCGAGGTCGCAGTAGACGGCGCCCGGGATGTGCCCTTCGCGGTAGAGCTCCGCCCCCGGCGGGCCACCGAGCCGCCAGCGGACGTCGAGCACCGTCACGCCGTCGAGCGCGGCGAGATCGGCGGGTGTGATGAGCGGGCTCGTCACGTGCGTACCTCCAGGAGCGGGACATTCTGCTCGGCCGCCGTCAGCGAACCGTGGTAGCCGGTGAAGATCGCCTCGACCGGATGGTTCGTGGGAGCGGTGATGGCCAGGTCGGTATAGGGGACGGCCACGACGTCGCCGATGCGCTCCAGCCACGCGTCACGCACGCGGGGCCCGAACCAGCCCGACTCGACCGCCTCCTCCCTGGAGGCTACCCAGGCCTTCCCCTCGAAGATCTCGCGCCACGCCTCCAGCACCTGATCGCCCGCGCCCGGCCTGGCATAGACGTGCCTGGCCCTGGCCTCGCCGCCGAGCAGCGCCACCCCCTGCGTCAGCTCGGGGACGCTCTCGGCATCGACCTTCTCGCCGACGTTGACCATGCCGTGGTCGGCGGTGACGTAGAAGGCGGACCCGGGCGGCAGCCCTTCGGCGATCCGCTGGGCCATGCCGTCGACCACGCCGAGGTGCCGCAGCCACTCCTCGCTACCCCAGCCCGTCATGTGGCCGGCCGCGTCGAGATCCCCGTAATAGACGGTGATGTGAGCGGGGCGCCGCCGCATCGCCTCGTGCACACGGGCGATGCGCTCGTCGGCGGTCTCGGCGGCCGCGTAGCGCACACCACGGTAGACGGCCCTGGTCAGCCCCGTGCCCTCGAACTCCGCGGGCGCGACATAGACGGAGTCGATGCCAGCCAGAGTGGCGCGCTCGTAGACGGTCTCGGCGGGCTGCCACTCGTCCGGGTCCATCGCCTGGCCGCCGGGCAGCGTCCAGCGCAGGCAGTTGAACAGGTGCCCGGTGCCCGGCACGGCCAGCATCAACCCGAGCATGCCGTGCTCGCCCGGCGTCAGGCCCGTGCCCAGCGAGCACAGGCTCGTCACGGTCGTGGCGGGGAAACCCGCGGTGAGCGTCCTGCTCCGCAGGCCGGCCAGGAACGGGGCGGCGTCGGAGTGGGCGCGCAGCAACTCGGCTCCCAGACCGTCCACCACGAACAGGCAGACGCGCTCGGCGGGCTCTATGGCGAGCGTGTTGGGCGCGCGCATCCCCAACGCGGCCAGCAACGAATCCGGCAGATCCGTCAGCGCGCCGCCGCCATACCCGGGCACCATGCGCATAGCCTAGCCGCCGCTCCGGCGTCGGGCTTCTGCCGGTTCAGGAGGTGGCCTTCAGCTGTTACGGCAAGGCCGGCTTGCCCGCACGCGCCGACGCCGGTCTCCGTCCGTCATGGCCGGTCGTGAAGGCTCACGGAGTGCTCGCCGTTACGAGCGTCTTCTGGGCCGTGTTCTTCGCCGAATCGTCGGCCGGTGCGACTGCCGGCCGGTGCGCTGGTCCGCCGGTGCCCCCATCGGCCGTGTTCTCCGGGTGGCCGGCGCCGCATGCTCTGTCATGTCCAGGCCCGTCGGTTTCCCGTCGGCCGTGTGCTCATGACGGTCGTCGGCGGCCTGCAGCCGGTGTCCAGGTCTGCCGGTTCCTCTGTCAGCCCTGTGCTCACCCGTGACAGTCGTCGCTTGCCCTGCAGGCCGGGTGTCCCCCGGCACGGTGCCGCCCCTTGTGGGCGTGTTCTTGGGGGATGTTCAGCCGGATTCTGGGGGTGTGGGGTGGATGGGCGGGGGCGCCGGCGTCGAGGGTGAGGGCCGGTGCGGGGCCGGGAGAAGTCAGGTGGTGGCGTGGGCGGTGGCTTCGGAGAGGGACTTCGCGAACGCCAGGACGTGGTTGACCGCCTCAGGGCCGTCGGCCGCCTCACTGACCCGGAGCGAGAGGTCGTCGGCGGTGATGGCGCCGGTGTAGCCGTGGTCGGCCTCGCAGTTTTCGTCGCCGCACGTGGCCGGCTCCAGGTCGACGTGGGAGATGGCGCCCCAGCCGATCGTGAGGGTCACTTCCGTGGGCGGGACACCGGGCGCGTAGGAGGCGGGGTCGGGCACCACGCGGGTGACGGCGACCGACTGGACGCGGCTCAGGCGCACGGCCTCCGTGGTGGTGGAGGCGTGGGACGCGGAGACGCCCTCCACCGCCGGGTGCTCGTCGGTGTGGCAGACCAGCAGCCGCGTCGTCGTCAGCACCAGGACCGTGACGTGCCTGCGCACCTCCATAGCGGGATCGAAGGTCGCCTCGTGGTGCACCACGAACGCGGTCACGACCTCCTTGCCCAGCGCGGATTCGACCGCGTCGGTGACGAGGTCGGGATAATAGCCGCTGCGCTCGATCGCTTCGCGCAGGCCCGCGGCAGAGACTCGGGTTTCCCTCATGGGTCCATCCTGCCAGGACCGGGCAGTGCACTCACCCACCGGATATAACGCTCTATAACGGTCTGTATACAGGCAACATTGAGCACTTTGTTCGCTGCATTCGCTCAAGGCGAATCAGGAGAGCCGGCGCGGGCCACCGTCCAGACGCGGGCCCGCCGGCGTGCGCAGGGTGGCGCGGGCGCCGAGGATCATGACGTCCGTCTCCCCCACGAGCACCTGGTCGAGGTCCAGCCGGGCAAGCTCCGGCAGGTCGCCGGCCAGACGGCCGACGCGTACGAGCAGATCTTCCAGGGCGTCGACGGCCACGGGCGGGTAGCCGTACTCGCCGAACAGGAGCGGAGCCGCGCGTACGGAGCGCACCAGGGCGGCGGCGTCCTCGCCGGTCAGCGGGGCCAGGCGGAAACCCTGGTCCTGCAGCAGCCGGGCGGTCACCTCGCCCAGCCCGAACGACACGACCGGCCCGAACGCGGGGTCCTCGATGACGCCCACGACGGTCGGCACGGCGGGCTGCGGAGCCATACGCTGGACCGCGAGCTGCGCTCCTTCGCCCAGTTGCACGGCGAACTCCGTGTAGGCGTTGCGGACCATCTCCGGGCCCGTCAACCCCAGGCGCACCGTCCCGGCCCTGCGTGAGGCGCCCGGGTCGGCGACCTTGACCACCACGGGCCAGCCCAGGCGCTCGGCCGCCGCCACCGCCTCGTCAGCAGAACACACCATCTCGGCCGGCCACACGGTCAGGCCGTAGCAGGACAGCAGTTCGGTGGGGTCGATCTCGACCGGCGGCCCCGGCTCGGCGAACGCACCCGACGAGCCGAGCCGCCCTGCGTCCAGCCCCCCGCCCGGCGTCCCGGACGATGTCCCGGACGACGTGGCGGCCGTCTCGCTCGGTGACTCACCGGCCGACGCGACTGCCACCTCACCAGGCGACCCACCGGACGACGCGGTGACCGCCTCACCCGACGGCCCGGTGGTCGCCGTACCGGGTGATCCATCAGGTGACGCGGTGACCGCCTCTCCCTGCGAAGGATCAGTGGTCCTCTCACCCGGTGCCGTGGCGGTGCCCGCGGCCGCAGCCGTGGCCGCGTCTCCAGGAGTGGCGGCGGCCAGGGTGGTGTGGGCCAGGGATCGGGCGCGGGTGGTGTCGATGTCGCCGAGTTCCGGTGGCGGCACCGCCGGGTGCGCCCGCCACCTCGCGTACCGCACCACGTGCGCCAGCGCCCTCACCGCCTCCTCGGGCGCCGCGTATGAGGGGATGGAGCACCTCCCGGGCGTCGCGGAGCCGGTCTCGACGCGCAGCGCCGGGTGCATGCCGAGATGGCCGTGGAACGTGGTCACCACCGGCTTGGCGACGTCCTTGGAGACGCGCAGCAACTCGGCGGCCACGTCGTCGGACGCGCCCGGGATGGGCGGCATGTGGATCACGACGGCGGCGTCAACGTCGGGGGAGGACAACTCGCCGGCGAGCGCCGTACCGAACTCCGAGGGACCCGCGGCGGGACCGAGGTTGACCGGCGGGCGCGGCTCGAGGCCCGCGGCGAGGCAGGCGTCGGCGGCGAGCAGGCCGAGCGCGTCGGAGTTGGTCACGAGCGCGATCCTGGGCCCGGCGGGCAGCGGCTGGTACGCCAGCACCTGCCCCACGTCGAACAGCTGGATGAGATCGTCGACCCTGATCAGCCCCGCCTGCTCGAACAGGGAGCTGATCGCCGAGTCGGGCAGCCCGAGCTCTTCCGCCGAGTGACCCGCGGGGGTGCCGCCGCTCTTGACCACCACGATGGGCTTGCGGCGGGCGATGCGCCGGGCCAGCCGGGTGAACTTGCGCGGATTGCCGAGCGACTCCAGGTAGAGCAGGATCACATCGGTGGAGTCGTCTTCCTCCCAATACTGCAGCAGGTCGTTGCCGGACACGTCGGCCCGGTTGCCCGCGGAGACGAACGACGAGATGCCCATGCCACGCTGCGCCACCCGCTGGAGCAGCGCGGTGCCGAGCGCGCCCGACTGGCTGAAGAAGCCCACCTTGCCCCGGCCGGGCACGGTGGGGGCGAGGGTGGCGTTGAGCTTGACGGCCGGGTCGGTGTTGGCGATGCCGAGGCAGTTGGGGCCGACGACGCGCAGGCCGTGGGAGCGGGCGATCCGGGCGAGTTCGTCCTGCATGGCCCGGCCCCGCGCGCCCGTCTCGCCGAACCCCGACGACACCACGACCAGCCCGTGCACGCCCTTCTCCGCGCACTCCTCGACCACGTCGATCACGCTCTCGGCCGGCACGGCGACCACGGCCAGGTCGACCTCGTCGTCGATCGCCGTCACGCTCGGGTAGGCGCGTACGCCGTGCACCGCCCGCATCTCGCGGTGCACGGGATAGACGGGGCCGGTGAAGCCGGCGGCCAGCAGGTTGCGCAGGACGCTCTGGCCGACGCCTCCGGGCTCCCGCGAGGCGCCGATGACCGCGACGGAGCCGGGGGTGAGCAGCCGGGCGATCGACCTGGCCTCGGCGCGGTGCTCGCGGGCGGCCGTCACCTCGGCTGAGGTGTCGGTGGGGGTGAGGTCGAGCGTCATGCGTACGACGCCATCGGCGAACTGGCTCTGGGCCGTGTAGCCCGCCTGCCGCAGCAGGCCCGTCATCCGCATGTTGGCGGGCAGGACGTCGGCGACGAAGCGTTCGATGCCGCGCTCGCGGGCCGTGGCCGCCAGGTGCTCCAGGAGCACGGAGGCCACTCCTCTGCCCTGGTGCGCGTCCTCGACGAGGAAGGCGACCTCGGCCTCGCCTGGGCCGGTGCGGTCGTAGCGGATCACGGCGACCATCTCGTCGCCGAGGGTGGCGATCAGCGCGACCCTGTTGGCGTAGTCGACGTTCGTGAAGCGTGCGACTTCCTTGTCGGACAACCGCGGCCGAGGCCCGAAGAAGCGGAAATAGATCGACTCGTCGGACAGACGGGAGTAGAAGGAACGGAGACGATCGGCGTCGGCGGGCCTGATCGGCCTGACGTGCGCGGTGCCGCCGTCGGCCAGGACGACATCCGCCTCCCAGTGAGCCGGATACTGTTCCTCCACAATCCTGAGCGTAAACCCGCATCCCACATGCCAAGACCCGGGGCCCCCGTTGGGCAACGCTTGTGCATCGACTGCTGCCCTGTGTGATGGGTCCGTCCCACGAGCAGCCCGGAAGCTGTTAGTTTTGCCGTGGCCAGGCTCGTTCCGAAGGCAGCAAGGTGGTGACATCATGACGCGGGTCGTCGTGGTGGGCGATCTCATGACCGACGCGGTCGCGCGCGCCCGTTATGCGCTCGCCAGGGCGAGCGACACCCCGGCGATCGTGACCATGCACGGCGGTGGCTCGGGGGCGAATATCGCCTCGTGGCTGGCCGTCGAGGGCGCGGAGGTGGCCTACATCGGCCGCAGGGGCGCCGACATCACGGGGCGAAACCGCGACATGGAGCTGATGGGCTACGGCGTCGACGCCCGGCTCGTCATGGACCCTGAGCGGCCCACCGGCACCTGCGTGGTGCTCGTGACGCACAAGGGCGAGCGCACCATGCTGTCCGACCCTGGCGCCAACGCGGCGCTGTCGCCGGAAGATTTGCCGCGCGATCTGTTCGGCCAGGGCACCCATCTGCACCTCTCCGGCTACACGCTGATCAACGAGGGTTCGCGCGACGCCGGTCTCGCGGCGCTCGACATGGCCAGGCGCACCGGTATGTCGATCTCGGTCGACTGTGCCTCGTCCGCGCCGCTGGAGCGCACGGGCGCCGAGCCGTTCCTCGAGTGGACCAACGGCGCCAAGCTGCTGTTCGCCAACATCGACCAGGCCAAGGTCCTGACGGGCCGCGACGAGCCCGAGGCCGCCGCCAAGGTGCTGACCGCGTGGTTCCCGCAGGTCGTGATCAAGATGAGCGCCGAGGGCGCGCTGTGGTATTCCAACGGCCGCCCCGATCCGGTCCGGGTCGCCGCCGAGCCGGTCGACAAGATCGTCGACGGCACCGGTGCGGGTGACGCGTTCTCCGCCGGGTTCCTGCCGCCGTGGCTCGAAGGCAAGCCGCCGGCGGAGGCGCTGGCGTCGGGTTGCCGCCTGGCGGCCAAGGCCATCATGCACCTGGGCGCGCGTCCCCCGTTCTAGTGCCCCTCCGGCGCGTTCACCCCGCATGTCCAGTCGCTTGTGCCGGATGCGCAGATGTGACCTCAGGGTCATCGTCGGCACACGTGACAGGCTCCGCACGTCGCCATCACGACCTGCCTCCGGACAGCTGCGTCCGGGCGGACCACCAGCGTGATGCGAGGAATCACGCACCACGTGGCATGCGCTGATCACCGGGCGAAGGTCGCCTGACGCGGTGCCGGCGAGTCGGCGGTTCCCGCTCCAGGCGCCCTTCCGGCACTATGGTGAGCGATGAGAAATCATCGGGATATAAGGGAGTCGGATGGGCGTCGTGCGTCCGTTACGGCCGGGTGATCCGCCGTCGGTCGGCTCGTACAAGATCACCGGGTTCCTCGGCGAGGGCGGTCAGGGCAGCGTCTATCTCGGCGTCTCTTCCTCCGGCGAGCAGGTCGCCATCAAGCTGCTGCACGCCAGGTTCGCCGACGACGAGCAGGCCGTGCGCCGGTTCCGCCGCGAGGCGGAGGCGGCGCGGCGGGTGGCGGCGTTCTGCACCGCCAGGGTGCTCGAGGTCGGCACCATGAACGACCAGCCCTACATCGTAGGTGAATACGTCGAAGGCCCCTCTCTGCAACACCAGGTCACCAGGGAAGGGCCGATCCAGGGACCGGCGCTGGTGCGGATGGCGATCACGACGGCCACGGCGCTGGCCGCCATCCACGAGGCCGGGGTGGTGCACCGCGACTTCAAGCCGAGCAACGTGCTGCTCGGTCGCGACGGGCCCCGGGTGATCGACTTCGGCATCGCGCGGGCGCTCGACATCAGCCAGAGCATGACCAGCGGGATCGTGGGGACGCCCGCGTTCATGGCGCCCGAGCAGTTCCTCGGGGACGCCTCCCCCGCCAGCGACGTGTTCGCGTGGGCGGGGACGATGGTGTTCGCGGCCACGGGGCGGGGGACGTTCGGGTCCGGGCCGATGCCGGTGGTGATCCACCGCATCCTCAATCTCGATCCCGATCTGTCGGGCGTCCCTGACGAGCTCATGCCGCTGTTGCGGGCGGCGCTGGCCAAGGACCACCGGCAGCGGCCGAACGCCCGGCAGCTGATCCAGGATCTCATTCGCGCAGGCACGGCGCCTCCCGTCGCCGTGCGGCCGGACCCGGTTCCCTTACCCCCGCAGGCGGACGGCGCGACCCGTCCGTACGACGCCCGCTACCCGCGGAGCGGGGCCGTGACGCCGCCGGCTCCGGAGGCGACCGCCGGTTCCATCCGCCGCAGGAACGTGCTGATCTCGGCAGGCGCCGTGGCCGCCGCGCTGGTCGTGGGGTTCGCCGGCTGGCTGGTCTGGCAGGCGACGCCGCCGTCGGCGGACAACACGGCGGTGGGTTCCACGCCCGTCTCCTCACCCGTGAAAGGCTTCGGGGCGGCGGTGGCCTCGGTCGCGAACCCGTCCACGAAGAAGGGCGGGACCCTGAACGTGGCCTTCTCGTCTCTCCTCGACTCCACCGATCCGGGCAACATGTACATGCCCGACTCGCTCAACCTGGTCAGGTTGTACGGGCGGTCGCTGACGATGTTCAAGCCGGCGCCGGGGGGCGCCGGGGCGCAGATCGTACCGGACTTGGCCGAATCACCGGGTGTGCCCAGCGACGGCGGCAAGACCTGGACCTACAAGCTCCGCCAGGGTGTGAAATATCAGGACGGGACGGCGATCACCGCGCGGGACGTCAAATACGCCGTCCTGCGCAGCATGGACTCCGGCTTCGTCCGTGGATCGAGCCTGTTCGATCTCGCGCTCGATCTCCCCTCCGGCTACCAGGGTCCCTACCGGTCGCCCGATGTGAACACGGACTCGGCCATCGAGACGCCCGACGACCGTACGATCGTGTTCCATCTCAAGCGGCCGGCTGCCGCGTTCGACCACACCGTCCAGCTCCCGGAGACCATCCCCGTGCCGGAGGCCAAGGACACGAAGGAGCGCTACGCGGAGAACGTCGTGTCCTCGGGCCCCTACCGGTTTCAGAGCGTGGACGATCGCAGGATCGTCCTGGTGCGCAACGACCACTGGGGCGCCGATCCCCACCGGACGGCGCTCCCCGACGGCTACGTGATCGAGTTCGATGTCGGCGCGGAGGACGCCACC
This sequence comes from Nonomuraea diastatica, assembly GCF_004349015.1. Lineage (NCBI taxonomy): Bacteria > Bacillati > Actinomycetota > Actinomycetes > Streptosporangiales > Streptosporangiaceae > Nonomuraea > Nonomuraea diastatica. The sequence goes on along the minus strand of NZ_SMKP01000014.1, from coordinate 32,708 downwards.
CAGCGCCTGCGGGCGGGCACCATCGACTACGGACCGGCGGTGGCGGCGAACGCCGTCGGAGCGGTGCTCGGCGATCCGGCGCTCAAGGCGCGGGCCGACGCCCCCGTCACCGCCTCCGTCCAGCTCCTGGCGATCAACCCGCAGGTGCCGCCGTTCGACGACGTCGAGTGCCGCCGGGCGGTCGTCCGCGCTCTGGACCTGAGCGCCCTGGCCCGCGTCTACGGCGCCACCGGGACGCCGACGTCACTGCTGCCGCCCACGATCGCGGGCCGCCGCCACACCGATCCGAACCTCACGCCGGCCGGCGACCCGGAGGCCGCCAGGGAGTCGTTGCGGGCGTGTGGGCGTCCGTCGGGCTTCACCGCGACCTACCTCTACCGGGACCTGTCCCCCATCGAGACCAGCGCGGCGGAGGCCGTCCGGGCCGCGCTTGCCAAGGTCGGCATCGACCTCACCCTCGAGCGCAAATCGCTCTCGGACTTCTACCAGAAGTACGGCGGCAGCCCCGCGTACCTCAAAAAGGAGAAGGTCGGCCTGATCGCCAAGGCCTGGAGCCCTGACTGGCCCGACCCCGGCGCGTTCCTGCCGTTGATCGCGGACAGCAGGGAGATCAACGAGAAGGAATATTCGCTCAATGTCAGCGTGCGCGTCAAGGAGATCGACACGCTCATCGACCAGGCCAGGACGGAACTCGACCCTGCCCGCCGGGCCGGCCTGTGGACGCAGGTGGAGCAGCGGCTCGCCGAGGAGGCCGTGCTCGTGCCACTGGCCTGGCGCTCCCCTTTGCTGCTGCGCGGAGCCAGGGCCGCCAACGTCCATGTCAGCCCTGTCTACGGCAACTACGACCTGGTCACGATGAGTCTCACCTGACCGGCTGTGCCGGTCAGGACGTGCCGGTCAAGACGTGGTGGCCAGGGCGAGGGGGAGCACGGCGGGCGCCCCGGCGTGGCGCACCATGGCCGCGCCCAGGGTCATCGTCCACCCCGTGTCAACGCGGTCGTCGATGAGCAGGACCGGGCCGCCGCACTGCGCGATCGCGGCGCCCACGTCCTTCGGCATGGCGAGCGTGCCCCTGATCGCCTGCACCCGTTTGGCGCTGTTGAACTGCTGCCCGGGCGAGCCCGCGCGGTAGCCCAGCTCCCCCAGATAGGACAGCCGCCCGACCTGGGCCAGCCGTTCGGCGAACGTGCGCACCAGCTTGGGCCGCGTCGCGGACGGCACGCTGACCACGGCCACCGGGCGCTCGCGCCAGTCCCACGCGGACAACACCTTCACCACGGCCGCGAACATGTCGTCGGCCATCGGCCCGTCGCCGGCGTTGAACAGTTCGCGCAGCCGGTTGCCCCACCCGATGTCGGTCAGGCGCCCCAGCGCCCTGCCGGGCTCGGCGCCCAGGCCGGGCTTGATCCGGCCGGACAGGTCGGACAGCCCGGTGGGCCACTGCCTGCGGGCCTCGATCTCGACGCCGGGCCTGCTGAGGCGCTCGCGGGCGCCCTCGACGGCCTGCGCGCCGATCTCCGTCGAGCGGTGCGTGCCGGTGCAGTTGTCGCAGCGGCCACACGGCGTGGCGGTCTCGTCGTCGAGGTGCCCGCGCAGGAACCGCTCACGGCACTCGGAGGTGGTCAGGTAGCTGAGCATGGCGTCCTGCTCGGCCTTGCGCTCCGCGGCGATGCGGGCGTAACGCTCGGCGTCGTAGGCCCACGGTTGCCCGGTGGCCTCCCAGCCGCCCTTGACCCGGCGGGCCGCGCCGTCGACGTCGAGGACCTTGAGCATCATCTCCAGCCGGCCGCGGCTCAGGTCGACGGCCGTTTCGAGCGCAGGGGTGGACATGACGCCGCGCTCCTCGAGGGTCTGGAGCGTGGTGCGTACGACGGGCTCGGGCGGGAAGGCCAGCGACGCGAAATAGGCCCAGATGTCGCGGTCTTCCGTGCCGGGCAGCAGGATGACCTCGGCCCGTTCGACGCCGCGCCCGGCCCGGCCGACCTGCTGGTAGTAGGCGACGGGCGACTGCGGCGCCCCCACGTGCACCACGAACCCGAGATCGGGTTTGTCGAACCCCATCCCGAGCGCGCTCGTCGCCACCAGCGCCTTGATCTGGTTGCCGAGCAGCGCCTCCTCGGCCGCCAGCCGCTCGGCCGGTTCGGTCTGGCCGGAGTAGGCGGCCACCTCGAGCCCCTGCTCGCGCAGGTAGCCGGCGATCTCGTGGGCGGCGGCCACGGTGAGGGTGTAGACGATGCCGGAGCCGGGCAGCTCGCGCAGCGTCTGGGCGAGCCAGGCCAGACGCTGCTCGGCGGACGGCAGGCGGACCACGCTCAGGTGCAGGCTCTCGCGTTCCAGCGGCCCGCGCAGGACGAGCGTGTCGTCGCCGCCCTCGGGCCGGAGCTCGGGGGGAAGGCGCAGTTGCTCGGCCACGTCGCGGGTGACGCGGGCGTTGGCGGTGGCGGTGGTGGCGAGCACGGGGATGCCCGGCGGCAGGTCGCCGAACAACGTCGCCAGCCTGCGGTAGTCGGGCCTGAAGTCGTGGCCCCAGTCGGAGATGCAGTGGGCCTCGTCGACCACGACCAGCCCGGCGCTCTCGGCCAGCTCGGGCAGGACGTTGTCGCGGAAGTCGGGGTTGTTGAGCCGCTCGGGACTGACCAGCAGCACGTCGACCATGCCGTCGGCGACCTGGCCGTAGATCTCCTCCCACGCCTCGGGGTTCGCGGAGTTGATCGTGACGGCGCTGATGCCGGCCCGCTCGGCGGCGGCGATCTGGTTGCGCATGAGGGCCAGCAGCGGGGAGACGATGACGGTGGGACCCTCGCCGAGCTCGCGCAGGAGCGCGGTGGCCACGAAATAGACGGCCGACTTGCCCCAGCCGGTGCGCTGCACGACGAGCACCCTGCGGCGGTCGATCACGAGCGCCTCTATGGCGGCCCACTGGTCGTCGCGGAGCACGGCGTGCTCGCCCGCCAGCGCCCGCAGCCGCGTCTCGGCCTCTTCCCTTAGCATCCCGGCATCGGGGGCGTCAATCATGCCTCCCTTGTTACCAGCTCCCGCGGGCGCCGTGGTGACCGAGGCCCGCAAAACCAGCATCTTTTACGGCATGCGCGGGCTGGTGCCATGAGCGACGACCGTGTCAGGCCGTGAGTGCTACGCGTCGGCGTGCTCGGGGAAGGCGTTGATGGTGACGCGGTGCATCCGGCGGCGTTCGGTGTAGTCGGCGACCGCGTAGTGCTGGGTGGGGCGGTTGTCCCAGAAGGCCAGCGTCCCTGGCCGCCACCGCAGCCGGAGCTGGAACTCGGGCGAGCGGATGTGGTCGATCAGGAAGGGCAGGAGCGCCTCGTTCTCCCGGTCGCTCAGCCCCACCAAGCGGGTCGTCGACGCGCGGTTGACGAAGAGGGCCTTGCGGCCGGTCTCGGCATGCACGCGGACGACCGGGCGTTCGATCGGCGGCCACTTCGCCTGGATCTCGGCCAGGTCGAACGGGTGCCCCTTCGAGATGGCCTTCTTCATCGACATCGTGATGTCGTGCACGGCGGTCAGCTCGTCACACAACCGCTGCAGCGACGGCGAGAGCGTCTCATAGGCCAGGTAGGTGTTGGCCCAGCACGTGTCGCCGCCCACGCTGGGCAGCTGGACGCAGCGCAGCAGCGAGCCCATCGGCGGGGTGGGCTCGAAGGTGTTGTCGCTGTGCCACTCGTCGCCGCCTTCCCCCTTGGGCGAGGTCTGGTCGAGCACGTGGATGGGGCTGTCGGCGTCCTTCTTGAAGGCGGGGTGGTTGAGCGAGCCGAAGTTGAGGGCGAACTGCAGGTGCTGCTCGTCGTCGATGTTCTGGTCGCGGAAGAACAGGACGAGGTGCTTGAGCCAGCCCTCGCGCAGGGTCGCGACCTCTTCCGGTGAGAGCGGCTTGCGCAGATCGACCCCGGTGACCTCGGCGCCGATGTGCTTCGTCACGGGATGAAACTCGATCATGACGCCTCCGAAGACGACGGGACCCTCGTGTCCGGAACGTAACACCCAAGCAATTGCTTGGTCAAGAACCATCGGCCATCGAACATGTTTACGAGAAGTGGCGCGGATCGCGTATCATCTTGACGCCGGAGACGCGCACACCGCACACTCCCCGGCAACCAGATCATCACCGAGGAGGCATGTTGACGGCAGCGGCCCTCGCCCGCGCGGCCCCGCCGGGAGCCTGCGACGGCATGAGCAACGCCATGGATACGTCACAGCGCGCCTGGCTCGTGCCATCATCTCCAAGGACGAAAACGTCACACCCGCACCGGTCTCGTGCCCGCACGCGCCTTCGGCCGCCATCGCGCCGCGACCGGGAGAGCTTACGTCGACGCCCCACCCGTCGACCTGACGCCGCTCTGCCAGGCTGACGGTTACGGTTACCGCACAAGGACAGAAGGAGGATGCGCTTCCCCTCGGCGCGACGACCGAGGCAGCCGCGCAGCACAAGATGGCCCGACGCACGACTGCACCCCCACCTGAGGACTTCGAGGAGCGGATCGTCGACATCGACGTCTCCTCCGAGATGCGCACGAGCTACCTCGAATACGCCTACTCGGTGATCTACCAGCGCGCCCTGCCTGACGCCCGTGACGGCCTCAAGCCGGTGCAGCGGCGCATCCTCTACTCGATGAGCGAGATGGGCCTGCGCCCCGAGCGCGGCCACGTCAAGTCCTCGCGCGTCGTCGGCGACGTCATGGGCAAGCTGCACCCCCACGGCGACAGCGCCATCTACGACGCGCTCGTCCGGCTGTCGCAGCCGTTCTCCATGCGCCTGCCGCTCGTCGACGGCCACGGAAACTTCGGCTCCCCCGACGACTCGCCCGCCGCCATGCGTTACACCGAGGCCAGGCTGGCCCCGGCGGCGATGCTCATGGTCGAGTCGCTCGACGAGGACACCGTCGACTTCAAGCCCAACTACGACGGCCAGGAGACCGAGCCCACGGTCATGCCGTCGGCGTTCCCCAACCTGCTGGTCAACGGCACGAGCGGCATCGCGGTCGGCATGGCCACCAACATGGCCCCGCACAACCTCACCGAGGTCGTGGCCGCCGCCCGCCACCTGATCAAGAAGCCCGAGGCGACGCTCGACGAGCTGATGAAGTTCGTGCCGGGCCCCGACCTGCCGACCGGCGGCTCGATCATCGGGCTGCAGGGCGTGCGCGACGCGTACGAAACGGGGCGTGGCACGTTCCGCATGCGAGCCACCTGCGCGGTCGAGCAGATCACCCCGCGCCGCAAGGGCATCGTCGTCACCGAGCTCCCCTACAACGTCGGCCCCGAGCGTGTGGTCACCAAGATCAAGGAACTGGTGACCAGCAAGAAGCTGCAGGGCATCGCCGACCTCAAAGACCTCACCGACCGGCACAAGGGCCTGCGCCTGGTCGTCGAGATCAAGAACGGGTTCATCCCCGAGGCCGTGCTGGAGGAGCTCTACCGGCTGACGCCGATGGAGGAGACCTTCGGCATCAACAACGTCGCCCTGGTCGACGGCGAGCCGCGCACGCTAGGGCTGCGCGAGATGCTCCAGGTCTATGTCGACCACCGGCTCGAGGTCGTGCGTCGCAGGTCGGAGTTCCGGCGCCGTAAGCGCGAGGAGCGCCTGCACCTGGTCGACGGCCTCATCATCGCGCTGCTCAACATCGACGAGGTCATCCAGGTCATCCGTTCCTCCGACGACTCGGCCCAGGCGCGCACCCGCCTGATGGACGTGTTCGAGCTGTCCGAGATCCAGGCCGCCTACATCCTCGACACGCCGCTGCGCCGGCTGACCAAATTCGACAAGCTGGAGCTCGACCGCGAGAAGCAGACGCTCAGCGACGAGATCGCCGCGCTGACCGAGATCCTCTCCTCGCCGGCCAAGCTCCGCCAGGTGGTCTCGGGCGAGCTGGCCGACGTGGCCAAGCGATACGGCACGCCGCGCCGGACCGTCCTGCTGGAGGCGCCGGGCGTCGCCCGCACCCCGATCCAGTCGCTCCAGGTGGCCGACGACCCGTGCCTGGCGCTGCTGTCCTCGACCGGCCTGCTGGCCCGCACCTCCGACGCCTCGCCGCTGGCGGGCGAGGGCGAACGCACCGCGCACGACGTGCTCGTCGCCGTCGTCCGCACGTCCGTACGCGGCGAGGTGGGCGTGGTGACGTCACACGGCCGGCTGATCCGTGTCCAGGTCGTCGACCTGCCGACGCTGCCACCCTCGGCCAACCCGCCGTCGTTGTCGGGCGGCCATCCCGTCTCCGAATACGTCTCACTCGAACCCGACGAGAAGGTCGTCGGCCTCGGCTCCCTCGACCCCGACAGCCCCGGCCTGGCCCTGGGCACGGCGCAGGGCGTAATCAAACGGGTGGTGCCCGACTACCCGGCCAACCGCGACGACTTCGAGGTCATCACCTTGAAAGAAGGCGACCGCGTGGTGGGCGCCGTCGAGCTGGTGTCGGAGAGCCACGACCTGGTGTTCATCTCCTCCGACGCCCAGCTCCTGCGCTACTCCGCCGCGCTGGTGCGCCCGCAGGGGCGTCCCGCGGGGGGCGTGGCGGGCATCCGCCTCGACGGTGACGCGCGGGTGATCTGGTTCGGCGCCGTCGACCCCGAGCGTCCCGGCCATGTGGTCACGATCGCCGGCTCCTCCACGGCGCTGCCCGGCACACAGGTGGGCGGCGGCAAGGTGTCCGACTACGCGGAGTTCCCGGCCAAGGGGCGGGCCACGGGCGGCGTCCGGGCTCAGCGGTTCCTGAAGGGCGAGGACGAACTCCTGCTGGCCTGGGCCGGACCGGCTCCGGCCAAGGCGGTCTCCACGGTGGGCAAGCCGGTGCCGCTGCCGGAGGAGTTCGGCAGGCGGGACGGCTCGGGCGTCCGCCTCACCCACACGATCGGCGCCATCGGCGGCGCCATCGCCGCCGATCCTGCCGCCCTGCCCTCCGCCGACGGCGAGACACCCCTGGAGGAGTGACCGACGCGCGGCCCCGCACGTTCACCGGCTCCGCGCGTGACGGGGGAGGTGCCCCAGCACCGGCGGCTCCGCACGTCACGGCGGCGCTGACGAGGTGCCGGCGACCCGCGCGTTGACGGGACGACCGTGCGGGACGACGACACCGCTCGCCTCGACGGAACGGTCCTTGAGGTCCCGACGGCCACGCACGCGTAGGCGGAGCGGCCGTCGGGGCGGTCGCCGGCGTTCGGCGTGTTGCCGGGCCGGTCGCGCACGGCGCCTGCCCCCCGGTGGGCCCGCGTCCTCACAGGGCTGAGCGGGCTGATGTTATGAAATACGCCTTACCTCCGATGGTCTGGGAGAGCGCTCTCTCATCCCCTCGACTGGAGGTACCGTGTTCCCATCCAGATCCCCGTTATGGGCGGCGGCCCTGTCCCTGGCCGGCTCGCTGATCGTCGCCCCACCCGCCGCGGCCGCCGCCGAACCGCTCACCGTCACCGACTTCGAGTCGGACGGCGTGCCCGCCGGCGTGTACGCCTGGGGCAACGACGCGGCCTCGACCCCGGCGCTCACCGTCGAGCCCGACACCACCCGTCCGGAGGCGCCCGCCACGAACCGGGTGCTCACCTCGGTCTACAACGTGCGCCAGTGGGGCGGCTGGTCCCACGACCTGCCCGCCACCCAGGACTGGTCCGCGTACGAAGGGTTCTCCTTCTGGGTGAACGGCACCGGCTCCGGCCAGAAGATTTTCTTCGAGCTCAAGGACGGCGGCGGCGGTCCGGGCAACTCCGAGCTGTTCGAGTCGTCGTTCACCGATGACACGGCAGGCTGGCGGCAGGTGAAGGTGCCGTTCGAGAGCTTCACCCGCCGCGCCGACTACCAGCCCGGCGGCGCCCCGACCGACGGCGAGCTGGACCTGGTCGCCATGTGGGGCTACGGGATGCGCCTGCCCACCGCTCAGGGCAGCCTGCGGTGGGACGAGGTGCAGGTGTACGGGACCGCTCCCCCACGCCCGGTGCGGTTGTCCACGGACAAGCCCGTCTACCCGGTGGACGAGAAGGACGACGAGAAGAACAAGGTACGGGTCAGCGTCACGATCACCACGGCCACCGGAGAGCCGCTCCCCGCCGACCTGGCCGTGGACTACAGCACCGGCACGGGCACCGCGACCTCCGGCGACGACTACACGGCGGCCCAGGGCACGCTGGCGTTCCCCGCGGGCACCGCCTCCGGCTCGTCGCGGACGTTCACCGTCGAGATCAGGAAGGACCGGCGGAGGGAGGTCGCGGAGACCATCCCGATCGAGTTGTCGGGCACGGGCACGCGGCCTCCGGCGGAGCCGCCGGTCATCGTCATCAACGCGCACGACCTGCCGTACCTGGACGCCCGCAAACCCGTCAAGGACCGCGTCTCCGACCTACTCGGCAGGATGACGCTGGAGGAGAAGGCCGGCCAGATGACGCAGGCCGAGCGCGGCGCGCTGGCCAAGCAGAGCGACATCGCCACCTATCGGCTCGGCTCGCTCCTGTCGGGCGGCGGGTCGGCGCCCGCCAGGAACACGCCGGAAGGGTGGGCCGACATGATCGACGCCTTCCAGCTCCAGGCCCGGCGGACACGCCTGCAGGTGCCGCTGATCTACGGCGTCGACGCAGTGCACGGGCACAACAACGTGGTCGGTGCGACGATCTTCCCCCACAACGTCGGCCTGGGCGCCGCCCGCGACCCCGAACTCGCCGGGAAGGCGAGCAAGATCACCGCCAGGGAGGTCAAGGCCACCGGCATTCCGTGGAACTTCGCCCCGTGCCTGTGCGTCTCGCGCGACGACCGGTGGGGCCGGGCGTACGAGTCGTTCGGCGAGGACCCCGCGCTGGTGACGCGGATGGCCACCGTCATCGACGGGCTGCAGGACAACGGGGTGCTGGCCACCGCCAAGCACTACGCCGGCGACGGCGGCACCACGTACGGCTCGTCCTCCACCGGCGACTACACCATCGACCAGGGCGTCACGCGGACGAGTCGCGGGGAACTGGCGGCGATCCACCTGGCGCCGTTCCAGGAGGCGGTCAAGCGCGGCGTCGCCACCGTCATGCCGTCGTTCTCCAGCGTGGACTTCGGCGACGGGCCGCTGAAGATGCACGCCCACGACGAGCTGATCAACGGCACGCTCAAGGGCAGGCTCGGGTTCGAGGGATTCGTGATCAGTGACTGGCAGGCCATCGACCAGATCCCGGGCGACTATCCGAGCGACGTGCGCACGTCGGTCAACGCAGGGCTCGACATGATCATGGTCCCGTACGCCTACCCGGAGTTCATCGGAGCGCTCAAGGCCGAGGTCGAGGCCGGTCGGGTGCCGATCGCGCGGGTGGACGACGCGGTCGCCAGGATCCTGACGCAGAAGTTCCGGCTGGGGCTGTTCGAACGCCCGTACGCCGACCGCTCCCGCCTCGGCGACGTGGGCTCGGCGGCGCACCGCGCGGTCGCCCGCACGGCCGCGGCCAGGTCGCAGGTGCTGCTGAAGAACGAGGGCGGCCTGCTGCCGCTGCGGCGCGGCGCCAAGGTGTACGTGGCCGGCTCGAACGCCGACGACATCGGCAACCAGTCGGGCGGCTGGACGATCAGCTGGCAGGGTGCGTCCGGTCCGATCACCACCGGCACCACGATCCTGCAGGCCGTCCGGTCGCGCGCCGGGTCCGTGACGTACTCGCGGGACGCCTCAGCCGACCTGTCGGGGCACGACGCGGGTGTCGTGGTGGTGGGCGAGACCCCGTACGCCGAGGGCCAGGGCGACGTGGGACGCGCGGGCCGCACACTCGACCTGTCCCCCGCCGATCGGGCCGCCGTCGACCGGGTGTGCGGGGCGATGAAGTGCGCCGTCCTGGTGGTCTCCGGGCGTCCGATGCTGCTCGGCGACCTGTCGGGCGTCGAGGCCGTGGTCGCCTCGTGGCTGCCGGGGACCGAGGGCGACGGCGTGGCCGACCCCCTGTTCGGTGCGGTGCCGTACACGGGGCGGCTGCCGTTCACCTGGTTCCGCTCCGTGGAGCAGCTGCCGATCAACGTGGGCGACGCCGCCTACGATCCGCTGTTCCCGTACGGGTGGGGGTTGCGCACCGACCGCGCCCGCGACCGGCTCAAGGCCGTACGACACGAACTCGCCAAGGGCGACAGCCGCTCCAGGGCGGCGGCCCTGCTGCTGACGCCAGCCCTGTCGGACCGCCGCTGGCGCGCCGACGGCTCCGTCCGCGACACGCGCGTGGTCCTGGGAGCGCTCGAAGCGGCCGCGGCGCTGCTCGAACGTTCGCGGAACGTCTCGTACGCCGAGGCCGACACGCTCGTCTCGGTCGCCAGGGACCTCGCGCAACGCACCGGCAGGCGGCCCGACCTGCAGGCCGCGGCCGACCACGAGCTGGCGGCGGGCGCGTACAGGAAGGCGGTGGACCTGCTGGCCCGGTCGATCCGCTGACACGGTGAAGGGGACTGGCCCCGGTGTGGGCGGGGTCAGTCCCCATCCCGGTCCCGGCGGCCCGGCCCGGGGAGCAGTCCCCATGACCCGGGCCGGGGGTCGCTGGACCGGGAGCCCCCGTTCAGGTCGTGCAGAGGCAGAACGGATGCCCGGCCGGGTCGAGGAACACCCGGAACTTGTCGTCCTCGCTCGGCTGGTGCTCGTGCTTGCGCGCCCCGATCTTGATGGCCCGCGCCTCGGCCTCGTCCATGTCGTCCACGGTGAGATCGAGGTGGATCTGCTGGGGGTGGTGCGGGTCGGGCCAGGCCGGCGGCCGGTGGTCGGGAGCGAGCTGGAAGGCCAGCCGCCTGGGCGACCCGCCGTCGGAGACCACCACCCAGTCCTCCTCGACGGACGTGACCGGCCACCCGAGGAGGTTCGAGTAGAACCCCGCAAGTCCTTCGGGGTCGGGGCAATCCAACACGATGCTCCGGAACTGCGCGATGCCGCTCATCAATTCACCTTCCCGGCCTGTTTTGCCTGGCCGATCGGAGACAAGAATGTTGCCATGGCTGCCAACTCGTTCATGGTTCCGCTCGGCACTCCCGCGCCGGCCTTCGACCTGACCGCCATCGACGGCGGAAACGTCTCACTGGAGGACCTCAAAGGCTCTCCCGCCACACTTGTGATCTTCCTGTCCAACCACTGCCCCTACGTACGGCATATCGAGGACGGCATCGGAGCCCTGGCCGCCGACTACGGCGCGAGACTGTCGATCGTCGCCATCTCCAGCAACGACAGCGTGAACTACCCGGATGACGACCCGACACACCTGGCGGAGCAGGCCGAGCGGGCCGGATTCACGTTCCCGTACCTGCTGGACGAGACACAGGAGGTGGCCAAGGCCTACCGGGCGGCGTGCACGCCCGACTTCTTCCTGTACGACGCGCAGATGCAGCTCGCCTACCGGGGAGAGTTCGACGGCTCACGGCCGGGGAACGCGGAGCAGGTGACCGGCGCGTCCCTGCGGGCGGCCATCGACGCCGTGCTGGCGGGCGACCCGGTGGCGGAGGAGCAGCGCCCGTCACTCGGGTGCGGCATCAAGTGGAAGCCGGGCAACGCTCCCGCCTGAACGCTCGCTCTCTTACGTGTCCCTCAGCCGGAGGCCGCGATAGCGGACGGGATCGCGAGCAGCAGTTCGTGCGGCTCGCCACCCTCCCAGTGCCGGATCAGCCGGGTGCCGGCCTCCCCCGGGTCGAAGCCCTCACAGCCCAGCGGCCCGTAGCAACCCGCCTCATCCAACATGATGATCAGCGGGTCGTCGTCGGGGAGGCCGGCCGCGTAGGCGGCGGTGTCGAGGAGCGCCAGCGCACTCCTGGCGTTACGGCCGCCGTCGTTGGACTCCACGCGGTCGAGGCGACGCCAGGCGTGAACACGGAGAAACGCGGCAAGGGTTTCGGATCTACTCACGAGCAACCTTCTTCGATCCCGTACATACGGCTACGACATCATCACGCAGAGCAAAGGACCATCGCGGGAGGTTTGCCAAGTCGGGCCATTCGTGACCCCCCGGAAAGCATGAAGTTCGGAGAGTGAGGGATATTTGTGGTCATGAGAGCGTTCGACGACCTGTACGCCGCCAACGCGAAGTTCGCCAAGGAGTTCGAAAACTCCACCCTCACCGGCCGGGCAGCCCGCGGACTGGCCGTGGTGACCTGTATGGACTCCCGCATCGACCCGCTCGGACTGCTGGGTCTCCAACCGGGCGACGCCAAGATCCTCCGCAACGCCGGCGCCCGGGTGACGGACGACGTGCTGCGCACCCTGGTGCTGGCCGTCTACCTGCTGGGCGTCGATCGGGTGCTGGTGATGCCGCACACGGACTGCGGCATGTCCAAGGTGACGGACTCCGACGTGCACGCGCTCACCAGCGAGCAGGGAGTCGACACCCGCAGCCTGGAGTTTCACACCGTGCCCGACCAGGACGTGGCACTGCGCCACGACCTCATGCGGATCCGCAGCACCCCGTTCCTGCCGAAGGACCTGCCGGTGACCGGAGCCATCTACGACGTCCACACCGGCCTGCTGACCCCGGCCCCGCGACAGGCGTCCGACGCGGCCTGACGTTCGTCCCCTTCCGTGAGGGAAGCGTCGGATACGGCATGCCCAGCTCCCAGGACGGCGTGCTGAGCGCACACGCCGATCGCGAACGCGCGCTCCGGCCACGGCCACCTCCTCGGCCGGGCCAACCGCCCGGAGGACCGGCCCATTGGAGGTGCCCTCGCACCTTTCCTTCGGCGCGCCCGAAGTCGGCTCGCGGGCTCCTTCAGCGCCCAGAGTCGGCTGACGGGCTCCTTCGGCACGCCCCGGAGTCAGCTGACGGGCTCCTTCAAGTGCGCCCCAGAGCCAGCTGGCTAATGGCGGGCCACAAGAGCCTGGAGCCGGGCCGGCCTCATCGCCACCACTCGGCCCTCTGTAGCCTCAAGCGCCCCTGTGGCCACGCCACCGCACGGCCGCACTTCGCGGTACCGAGCGGGCTCGTTTCGTCCCGCAGGGACCGCTCCAGCGCCGTACAAGACCCTCACATCGCCCGCGACGGTCAGAAGAGCGCCAAGCACGAGAACGCAGGGCGCCACAGAGCAACGCGCGCCACAAAGCGGCTACCGCCGAACCAGGGCACCGCCGGAAGCAAAGGCTCCGCCGACACCATCCGCCGACACCATCGGAACAGACCAGCGCCACAGCAACCCCGCGGACACCGGAAACTCAAGAGCGCTGGAACGTCATGCGTCAACGTCGCTTGGATGGCGCTCCACGCGGGCCGGGCAGCAAAGGCGTTATGCGTCGATGTGGTCGCGATCCACCTCGGCAGCACTGTTGACGATGAACTCGCGGCGCGGCGCCACGTCGCTGCCCATCAGCAGGCTGAAGATGCCCTCGGCGCCCTCGGCGTCCTCGATGCGGACCCGCCGCAGGATGCGATGGCGCGGATCCATCGTCGTCTCGGCCAGTTGGTCGGCGTCCATCTCGCCCAGGCCCTTGTAACGCTGCACCGGATCCTTCCAGCGCTTGCCGCGCCGCTCCAGGTCGCGCAGCACCTTCTGCAATTCTCCGTCGGAGTAGCAGTAGATGTATTTCTCCTTGCCCCGGCCGGGATTGGTCAGCTCGATGCGGTGCAGCGGCGGCACCGCGGCGAACACGCGCCCCGCCTCCACCATCGGCCGCATGTAGCGGTGGAAGAGGGTCAGCAGCAGGCAGCGGATGTGGGCGCCGTCGACGTCGGCGTCGGCCATGAGGATGACCTTGCCGTAGCGGGCCGCCTCGATGTCGAACGAGCGCCCCGAACCGGCCCCGACCACCTGGATGATGGCGGCGCACTCGGCGTTTTTGAGCATGTCGCTCACCGAGGCCTTCTGCACGTTGAGGATCTTGCCCCTGATCGGCAGCAGCGCCTGGAACTCCGAGTCGCGGGCCAGTTTGGCCGTGCCCAGCGCCGAGTCACCCTCGACGATGAACAACTCGCTGCGGTCGACGTCGTCGCTGCGGCAGTCGACCAGCTTAGCCGGGAGCGCGGAGCTTTCCAGCGCGCTCTTGCGCCGCTGGTTGTCGCGGTGCTCTCGGGCCGCGATGCGAGCCTTGGCCGCCGCGACGATCTTCTCCAGGACGGCCCTGAGCGGCTGCTTGTAGCCGCGCGGCGGATTGGCGAACAGCTCTTTGAGCTCGCGGGAGACCACGTGGGAGACGATGCGGGTGGCCGCGGAGGTGCCGAGCACCTCCTTGGTCTGGCCCTCGAACTGGGGCTCAGGCACGCGGACGGTGACCACGCCGGTCAGGCCCTCGGAGATGTCGTCCTTGGTCACCGGGTCGTCGCCGTTTTTCAGCAGGCGCGTCTCGCGCAGCAGCTCGTTGACCGTGCGCACCAGGCCGCGCTCGAAACCGGTCAGGTGGGTGCCGCCCTTGGGCGTGGCGATGACGTTGACGAACGAGCGCACGGTCGACTCGTAGCCCTTGCCCCACCGGACCGCCACGTCGACGAGGAGCTCGCGCTCCACCTGCGTGGGGGTCATGTGGCCCTGGTCGTCGAGGACCGGCACGGTCTCGTGGAAATGGCCGGAGCCCTGCAGGCGCAGCACGTCGCAGACGGCCTCGTCGCGGGAGAGGAACTCGGTGAACTCGGAGATGCCGCCGTCGAAGCGGAACTCCTCCTCGATGCGCTCCTCGTGCCTGCTGTCATAGACCGCCAGGGTCAGCCCCGGCACCAGGAACGCGGTCTGGCGCAGCCGCACGTGGATCTCGTCGAGCGAGACCTCGGCGTCGGGCAGGAAGATCTGCTTGTCGGCCCAGAAGCGCACGCGCGTGCCGGTGACGTTTTTCAGCAGCTTGTCTCCGACGCGCAGCCCGGACTTCTTCTTGAACTTGGCCGTCGGCCCCTCACCGTCGAAGATGCCGGTGACGCCGCGGCGGAAGCTGATCTCGTGCACGCGGCCGTCGAGGTCGACCTCCACGTCGAGCCGGGAGGACAGGGCGTTGACCACGGAGGCGCCGACGCCGTGCAGCCCGCCGGACGCGGCGTAGGCGCCGCCGCCGAACTTGCCGCCCGCGTGCAGTTTCGTATAGACCAGCTCCACGCCGGCCAGGCCGCTCTTGGGCTCGATGTCCACCGGGATGCCGCGGCCGTTGTCGCGCACCTCGATGGAGCCGTCGGCGTGCAGCTCGACCTCGATGCGGTCGCAGTGGCCCGCGAGCGCCTCGTCGACGCCGTTGTCCACGATCTCCCAGAGGCAGTGCATGAGCCCGCGGCTGTCGGTGGACCCGATATACATGCCGGGTCGCTTGCGGACGGCCTCGAGGCCCTCAAGCACCGACAGGTGACGAGCCGTGTAACCCGCCTCCACTAGCGTCACTCCAGCTCCCCTGGGTCTAGGCATCGAACACGTGTGCGTAGCTTACCGTTCTTCCCGCACGCGCGCGTACAAGCTTGCCATGGAGCCGCGTTTGCTGTTACCAACCGGCTGATCATCATTACTTTCGGACACATTCCGCTCTGGGCGTAGAGAGGGGGCGGTTGGGAACGTCCACGTCCGGTTAGATGTTGTTCCAAGTGACTGACGCCAGATCCTCGCTTCGGCGGGGGTGACCCGAAAGGCGATACGTGACTGGAGCTCTCGCCCCCGTTAAGCCGCTGACGGCCCTCGACCGCTGCGACCGCTGCGGTGCCCAGGCCTACATTCGCGCGACCCTGCCCGTGGGTGGGGAGCTGCTGTTCTGCGCCCATCATGGGCGTCAGCACATCGCAGCGCTGCGTGAAAAGGGCGCCGACATTCTGGACGAGTCGGCTCGCCTCAGCGAAACCCCAACTGTTGCCCCCAACGACGAACGCTGACCGGCGCTCGTCGTGATGAGATAACCACATAGCGCGTAACAGCGCGGCGACCCCGGGCGTGCCCGGGGTCGCCGCGCTGCGTTCACCCTGGCGCGGCTCACCCGTTCTTCGCCGGTGCACCCGCCACCCGGTAGTGATACCTTCCCGCGATCTCGAACCCCTCGCCGCGATAGAGGGCCTGCGCGCCCTCGTTCCTGGCGGTGGTGACCAGGTAGGCGGAGCGCGTGCCCGCGTGCCCCACCATGGCCCGCAGCACCGCGCGCGCCAGCCCTCGCCGGCGGGCGCCGGGCAACGTGGCCATGCAGTAGATGCCCAGCGTCCCGTCCTGCGGCACGCCCCGCCCAACGGACAACGCCACACCATCCTCCTCGTACGCCGCATACCAGGCCTGCACTCCGGTGCAGATGCGCTCGGCGTCCTCGACGCCCACGCCGTAGCGCCCGTCCACGGCCCACCACGTCTCCAGCCAGCCCCGCCACGGCCGATCCTGGATCCTGACCTTGTACGCGGGCGCGTTCCCCGGTGTACCGGCCATGACCACGGTCGGGTCGACCAGCTCGTATCCTCGCCGCTCAAGCTCCTCGTCCAGGCCGGGCGCGGTCTTGGGTCCCAGCGAAAACACGCAGCGCTGCCCGCGCGTGTCGTAAAACGCCTCCGCGGCCTCGATGGCGCCGCCGAGATCGACAGGGGCGCGCAGCGGGAGCACGGAGTTGGCCCGCTTGGTCACACCACCGGCGTAACGCAGCACCCAACCGTCATGTACGCGCTGCTCGTAGGCAGGCCAGGCCTCATGCACCAGCACGTCGAAATCCACTGGCGCAGCCTAATCACCTCGCCCGGCCGACCAGCTACCCGGCACCCCGAGACCATGGCCCCTGCGGAACTCCCAGCCACCTCACGGCGTGGACACCCACGACAGACGCCCTCCGCAACGAACGGCCATCCAGAGCCGACGAGCATGCGCCAAAGGGACACGCACCAGGACGAACAGGGGACGGGAACAGATCGGGAGCCCACGGTGCATGGAATGTCAGGGCAGCGTCGCGGGGCGGATGGTGGTCATCGATTCGGCGAAGCGCACGGCCCAGGAAGCGCCGTTGCGGCGCTCAGCCGCCTCCATTTGGTGAGCGTCTCCCTGGACAGAGCCCAGCCCCGGTCGGCGGCTGGCGCCCGCCTGGCCTGCCGTAAAGAACAGAGAACCCCCATAGGCTGTGGTTGTGATGATTCTGTTGCCACCGTCGGAGGGGAAAGCGGCGGAAGGCAGCGGTCCGCCCGTCGGCGAGCTGTCGTTCCCCGCCCTGGACAGGTCTCGCAAGCGGGTGATGACCGCGCTCGTGCGGGCGTCCAAGCGCCGTGACGCCATCGACGTGCTCGGTCTGACGCCCGGTCTGGCGGGCGAACTGGCCAGGAACGTCGCGCTGAAGACGGCTGCCACGCTGCCCGCCGCCGACCTCTACACCGGGGTGCTTTACGACAATCTCGGGCTGCGCACCTTGGACGGCGAGGCCCGGAGCCGGGCTGAGGAGTCGCTGCTGATCTTTTCCGGCCTCTGGGGTGTGGTGCGAATCACAGACCGGATTCCGCCCTACCGCCTGTCGATGGGCGTCAACCTGCCTCCGCTCGGAGGGCTGGGCGCGTTCTGGCGGCCGCAGGTCTCGAAGGTGTTGGACCATATCCCGGGGCTGGTGGTGGATCTCCGTTCGGCCACCTACGCGAGCACCTGGCAACCCGGGGAACGTTCGGTGACGGTCAGGGTGTTCAGGGACGGCAAGGTGGTCAGCCACATGGCCAAGGCGACGCGAGGCGAGATCGCCCGAGCCCTCCTGCAGCAGGGCACCACGCCCACGAGCCCCGATGAGCTGGTCAAGGTGCTCGACGCGCAGGGTTACCGCATCGAAGCGACGGCGCCCACGCGCGCCGGCCGCTCATGGACGCTCGACGTGCACGTCTCCTAGCCAACACCCGGACGCTTGACGCGCACCCCCAGAGCCCCCGGACGCTCGACGCGCACCGCCCAGAGCCCCCAGACCGGACGCTCGACGCGCACGTCCCCCGTAGCCACCGGATGCTCGACGCGCCCGTCTCGTGGACCGACCACCCACGACGCTCGACGCGCATGTCTCACAGATCCGCCGTCGGATACGACGACGCCGCCCCGCTCGGACGGGTCCGGGCGAGGCGGCGGCGTGATGCGGTCGATCAGTCCAGGTAGTCGCGCAGGACCTGGGAGCGTGACGGGTGGCGCAGCTTGGACATGGTCTTCGACTCGATCTGGCGGATGCGCTCACGGGTGACCCCGTAAACCTTGCCGATCTCGTCGAGCGTCTTCGGCTGGCCGTCGGTGAGCCCGAAGCGCATCGAGACGACGCCCGCCTCCCGCTCCGACAACGTGTCGAGAACGGAGTGCAGCTGCTCCTGGAGCAGCGTGAAGCTGACGGCGTCGGCAGGGACGATGGCCTCGGAGTCTTCGATGAGGTCACCGAACTCGCTGTCGCCCTCCTCACCCAGCGGGGTGTGGAGGGAGATGGGCTCGCGGCCGTATTTCTGGACCTCGACGACCTTCTCAGGCGTCATGTCGAGCTCGCGAGCCAGCTCTTCCGGCGTGGGCTCGCGGCCGAGGTCCTGCAGCATCTGCCGCTGGACGCGGGCCAGCTTGTTGATCACTTCGACCATATGGACCGGGATGCGGATGGTCCGCGCCTGGTCGGCCATGGCACGCGTGATCGCCTGCCGGATCCACCACGTGGCGTAGGTGGAGAACTTGTAGCCCTTGGTGTAGTCGAACTTCTCGACGGCCCTGATCAGGCCCAGGTTGCCTTCCTGGATCAGGTCGAGGAACAGCATGCCGCGGCCGGTGTAGCGCTTGGCCAGCGAGACCACGAGCCGGAGGTTGGCCTCCAGCAGGTGGTTTTTCGCGCGGCGGCCGTCTTCGGCGATCCACTCCAGCTCGGCTTTGACATCGACGGGGAGCCCTTCGGTCTCGCCGCCGCCGAGCTGCTCCTCGGCGAACAGGCCCGCCTCGATGCGCTTGGCCAGCTCGACCTCCTGCTCGGCGTTGAGCAGGGGGACCTTGCCGATCTGCTTGAGGTAGTCCTTCACCGGGTCGGCGGTGGCCCCGGCGGCGGCGACCTGCGCCACCGGGGCGTCATCGTCGTCGTCGGAGAGGATGAGGACCTCTTCCTCGGTCTTCTCCACGGTGACCTCGACGGCCTTGGGCTCCTCGGCTTCGTCGTCGGTGTCGGAGTCACCCTCCGCCTCGGAGTCGCCCTCGGCGACGATCTCCTCGTCGTCGACTTCGATGTCTTCGAGGTCTTCCAGCTCTACGTCGCCGTCGAGCTCGATGTCCTCGTCGTCCCCCTCGGCCCGCGGGGTCTCGGGTGCCTTCGGCTTGGTCTCGGCAGGCCCAGCGTCCTTCGGCTCGGCCTTCTTGGCGGCGGCGGCGGCCGCGGCCTTCTTCGCCGCCGGAGCGGCCTTCTTGGCAGGGGCCGCCTTCTTGGCGGCCGGCTCGGCTTCAGCGGTGCCCACGACCGCGGTCACGGTCTCGGGCTGCTGCTCTTTGGCGGCCGCCGCCGTCTTGGTCTTGACGGGGGCGGCGGTGCGGCGCTTTGCTGGACCACGAGACTTCTTCGGCGCAGCCGAATCCGCGGCGGTCACCACCACGGTCACGCCCTCTTTGCTGAGGTTCCGCAAGAACGCGGCGGCGTGCGACATGGGGATGTCCGCCTCCTCGAAGGCCTGACGGACATCCTCAGACTCGAGGAAACCCTGCGAGCGCCCACGCTCGAGCAGTCGCTGAATGACGGGCTCGTTCAGCTCTTGTGGCTTCGAGCGAGTCGAACTTGCAGGCGACACGAACACCTCTCGAACGAACGCGTGGCGACAATGGACCCAGATGCCCGCTGGGGGGCTGTTGCCTCTCTCGGAGATCGGTGAGGCCGTGCGGACCGCGACGGACCTGCACAGCATTGTGGCACGACCCCGCACTCCATACGGCCACCTCCCGGCGGTTGACCTCCACCCTAGGCCGACCGAGACAGTAGTGCGTACGTAAGCGGGGCACCGATACCCGAAAGCAACCGTTATGACTGTTTCATTCAGTCACTCTTCGTGGCTGGCGGCACGTGAATTGCTAGCGCTGTAACGTCATCATCTTGTTCATATCCAGACAACATCCGGTCAACCAGGAAGTCCAGCAACATGTGAGGACTACTCACGACCTCAGGCGGCGCTTCGGTCACAACACTGCAAATCTCTGCGAGACCGGCATCCAGCCCGCGCTTCCTGTTCTCCACGAGCCCGTCGGAGTAGAGCACGGCGGTATGGCCGGGCGGCACCACGAACCGGAACTGCCTGCGGCTGGTCGGCCAGCCTAGCGGAGTGCCGGGCTCTGCGTCGCACAGGATCGCCGTGCCCTGGGGCGAAACCAGCACGGGCGGCGGATGCCCGGCCATGGCCAGCGTGCCCTCACCGGTGACGGGCTCGACGACCATGTAGGCCAGGGTCGTGACCTGTTCTTCCTCTTCCGTGGCCTCGAAGACCCGGTCGAGCCCGGTGAGCACGGCCGCGGGCGGCGGGTTGGTCAGCGCCAGGGCCCGCATGGCGTTGCGGATGCGGCCCATGCCGGCGGCGGCCTTGACGCCCTTGCCCATGACGTCGCCCACGACCGCCGCGACACGCCCGTCCTGCAGGACGAACGCGTCGTACCAGTCGCCGCCGACCTGGACGTGGCGGCTGCCCGAGCGGAAGCGCTGAGCCAGCACGAGGCCCTTGACCACCGGCAGGCGGTCGGGCAGCAGGCTGCGCTGCAGCGTCTCTGCGGTGCGGTGCTCACGCTCGAACAGCGTGGCCCGCTCGACCGCCAGGGCGCACTGGCCGGCCAGCGCCTCCAGGAAGACGCCGTCCTCCTGGGAGATTTTCTGGGGCCGGGTGAAGGAGAATCGGAGCGCTCCCAAAGCGCGCCCGGCGGCCAGCAGCGGCAGCCCCACCCACGCGCGCTCGTCGCTGCGGGCGAGGTAGTTGCCCAGGACGTCCTCGTCGCCGCCCGCCTCCAGCAGCTGGGCCTTCAGCGACTCGGGAGACTCGGCGAAGACCGGCCTGCGGCTGTTGACCGCCATGGTCATCACGCTGGAGCTGGACAGCGGGATCTCCTCGCCGGAGGAACCGGACGCCTCGGGGATGCCCTCGCCGTTGATCAGCTTGAGTGCGGCCCTGTCGGTGTCGAGCAGCGCCACCGCCGAGCGGTCGGCGGCCAGGGCGGTGCGGCCCACGTCGATGATGACCTGGACCACCTGCTCGACCGTCAGCGCCTCCGCGAGCATGGCGGTGGCGCCCTGCAGCCGGGCGGTGCGCAGGGCGGCGGCGCCGAGCTGGTCGGTCAGCCTGCCGCGCATCTCCTCCGCCTCGCGCTGCGGGGTCACGTCGGTGTTGGCGCCGACCCACTCGACGACCCGGCCATGGCGGATGATCGGCACGGCCCGCACCTCGAAGTGGCGGTAACCGCTGGCACGGGTGCGCACGCGGTAGTTCCACTCGAACATGGTGCGCCCGCGCAGCGCCTCCCTCCACGCCTCCTCGGTCTGCTGGCTCTCCTCCGGATGCACGACGTCCAGCCAGCCGTTGGCGAGGTATTCCTCCAGGCCCTGGCCGGTGATGGCGCGCCACTGCGGGGCGTCCTCGACGACCGCGCCCGTGGGCGAGGTGATCCACACCAGCTGCGACTGCGCCTCGACCAGCGAGCGGTAGCGCTCCTCGCTGCGGCGCAGCGCCTCCTCGGTCTGGCGGCTCTCGGTCACGTCGAGCCCGATCAGCGCGATCGCCCACAGCTCGCCGGCGTCGTCGTGGACCGGCGAGAACGACAGCGACCAGTGCCGGGTGTCGCCCTCCGCCGACCGCACGCGCACGCGGCCCTCGGTGACCGGCGCGTCGCTCTCGATGACGGCCTGCACGGCATGCGTGATGATCTGGCTCAGGTCGGCGGCCAGCACCTCGACGGGCTGCCGGCCCGCCATGCGCTCCGCGGGCACGCCGACGACGTCGCTGAAGACGTCGTTGACCCGCTGGACGCGGCCGTCGGCGTCGAAGAACGCGAAGGCGAACTCCGCCTCCGACAACATGCCCTTGAAGAGGGCGGAGTCTGAGATGTCCACATCCGACTCCCGGGGACGGGGAACGGAGGTCTCGGCGCTCATGGTCCGCACCTCCGTCGCGTGCCAGGGTCTCCCACGCGGCACATCTCCATAATCGTGTATCGGCGTAGCGCAGCTCCGGGCGACCGGATCCTGCAGTACATCATCGGCGATGGGCACGCGCGGACGGAAGCCCCCGCCGGTGCCCGGTCGCCTCTAGGGTCTACGCATCCTGTCAAAGTCGCTCCACTTTGCGCAGCAAGATCAGGTTACCGCGCCCGATTGCCGGGGCGCTTGCCCGCCACGGCTATCGGGCCTTGGCCGCGCGCTTGGCCTCTTGCTTGGCGGCGCGCACCCGGCCCAGACTGTCGGCGTCGACCACGTCGGCGACCGATCTGTGTGCACCCTCCTCGCCATAGAGTCCGGCTGCCTCTCGCCAGCCTGACGGCTGGACCCCCAGCTGCTTGCCCAGCAATGCCAAGAAGATCTGGGCCTTCTGCTTGCCGTATCCAGGAAGGGCGTTCAGTCGTTTGAACACGTCCTTGCCGTCGGCGGCCTCGGCCCAGATCCGCTCGGGCCTGCCGTCGTAGTGTTCCACCAGGTAGGCCGCGAGCTGCTGGATCCGGCCCGCCATCGCCTTGGGATAGCGGTGCACGGCCGGCGGCTGGGCCAGCAGCGCGGCGAACTCCTCCGGATCGTAGGAGGCGAGCTCCTCGGCGGAAAGGTCGTGGCCCAGCCGCTGGGAGATGGTGTGAGGCCCCGTGAACGCCCACTCCATGGGGATCTGCTGGTCGAGCAGCATGCCGACGAGCAGGGCGAGCGGGCTGCGGCCGAGGAGCTCGTCTGCCTCGCTCCGCTGGGCGAGCTGGATGCGCATGGAGACAGCTTCGCATGAAAGGGCACCGGGTGAAGTGAACACAGGCGTCGTGGAGGCTTGACACCCGTCCGAGAAAGGGTGGAATGAGAGCGCAAGTCGCCCTGCAGACGTTCCTAGGGGTTTGCCCTTAGGCCTCCAGAGGAATCTCACTCCTATGCTCGCTCTGGCCACACGGTTCCTGCGCGAACCGGTCAGTCTCAGGCTGGCCGAAGAGTTCCTGACCGTACCCGTGGACACGATCGACCGCTGCGTGGCCGACGTGTGCGCGTGTGCGCAGCATCTGGGCGTCACCGCGACACCGGAGGTCGTGGAACGCATCGCCCGCGAGCACCTGCTCGCGATCGTGAACTCCGCGCCTCCGCCGCGGAGCTCCCGTTGACGTGACGCCGCAAGCGTCCTGCGGCGTGTTCCCACAGGACCCTGGACGCGGGTCACCGGCATGACCCTCCGATAACATCGAGGTCACCGGGCCGTGTTCTCCGCACCGTTCGTGCCTGGAATACGAGAGAGTGAGGGCGTGCGCCGACACCGACGAGATCCCCGGGAGAGCACTCCGCCCGACGACGTGTTCAAGGAGATGGTGCAGGCGGCTCGAGAACTGCTCGCCGTACGCACCCCCCTCGACGCGGAGCTGATGGTCTCCGACATGATCGGGGCCTGGTGGGGCCGGCGGGTCCGGGGCGGCGACGTGGAGCAGGTGCTCGGTGAGGGGCTGGTCGACTACGCGGCCAAGGCCGGCACCCCGGCCTCGCTGACCCTGCTGATGTGCCTGGCCTACCTGGGCACGGCCCGCCAGGGCGCCAAGGCCGAGGGCGCGGCGCTCGCGATGATGGAGTCGGGGGTGGCCAGGCCGGGCTGGGCCGACCGGGTGGGCGCGGTGAAGCCGGCCGGCTGCTACGTCTCCCGCGACGCCTACGGCGACCAGGACACGGTGATCTGCACGTTCTCCTACCGGTGGAACGACGGCGAGCCTCCCGCCGACCGCCACGCGCTCGTCATGGTCGTCGACTACAACATGAGCGGCATGACCCGCGACGCCTGGGTCTCCTCCCAGGTCGACAAGCTGCTCGAGCAGGCCAGGGCCGAGGCGGCGGGCAACCCGATGCTGCTGTTCGAGGAGATCCAGCCGGAGCAGGCCAGGGCGCTGCTGGAGTCGGCGATGAAGGCCACGAAGGAGCCCAAGACCCCGCCGCCGGTGAGCGACAGCTACAGCGCCTACCACGCGTTCGCCAGGGCCAGGCTGAAGGCGCTGCCGCCCGGGCGCAAGCGGCCGGCGCCGCTGCACATCGAGGCCCCCTACAGCAGGGAGCGGCGGGCCATGCTGGCGGCGGAGTTCCTGGCCTCCGACGCGGCCGAGCACCTGTCCGACCCCTCGGCCGCCTCCCGCTGCGCCGACCACATCATCGACTACGGCTGCGAGCGGGACTTCAACCGGCCGCTGCGGGTCAGCCCCACCAAGTGTGAGACGTTCCTGCTCGACTGGCTGCCGCGCAAGGTGATGCTGAGCGTGGCGGAGCAGGAGGCGATGCCGCACGTGCTGGCGGCGTGGGTGCGCTTCGCCGCCCACCGCACGGAGCTGCCCGAGCAGGGGCTGAAGGCCACGCTCGACGCGGTGTGGGAGGCCATCGGCAAGTTCCCCGAGGCCTACCGGGATCCGACCTCGTTCGGCCTCGACCGGCCCCTGCTGGAGCGGCTGCTGCCGGACGGCGACCTGTCGGCGCTGGCCAGGCGGGTCTTCGCCTTCCCCTTCCTGCAGGGCACGCACAACGGCGTCGACCTCGACCACCTCAATCCCGCCGACGAGGCCGACCGCCGCACGCTGCTCGAGATCGACCACGGCGGCGCGATCGACCAGGAGCACCTGGCCTGGCACGAGGAGATCGCCACCCGGTTGTGGGAGGGCGACCCGCCGCAGTTGTGGGAGGCCGCGCAGCGCCTGCTCGACCTCGGGCACGACCGCCACGACGTGCTCCACGTGCTGATCGAGATCGCCGAGCGGATCGGCGGCGACCCGGAAGAGCTCGCGGCGGCTCTCGACGACATCGCCGACATTCCCGACGAGATCTAGCTCGCCATAGAATTTCGTTCTATGGCGATGTACACCCGCGTCGGCGAAGGCCGCTACCGCGCGTCGGAGCACACCCAGGGCCCGTGGGACCCCGGCTCGCAGCACATGGGCCCCGTCACCGCCCTGCTCGTGCACGAGCTGGCGCGCACGGCGCCGCGGCCCGGCCTGCACCTGTCCAGGCTGGTGGTCGACGTGTTCGCGCCCGTGCCCGTGGCCGAGTTGCGGGTCGAGACCGACGTCGCCCGTGACGGCAAGCGCGTGCAGTGCCTGTCGGCGAGCGTCCACTCCGGCGGCCGCGAGTTCGCCAGGGCGAGCGCCTGGCGCATCCGCGAGGCCGGCAGCCGCCCGCGCCGGTCCCGCCCCGTTCCGAGGAACACGCGCGCTCGTGGCTGGGCTCGGGCTTCGGGTACGGCAGGGCGCTCGACTGGCGTTTCGTCACCGGCAGCCCCTTGACGCCGGGCCCTGCCACGGTCTGGGGGAGGCTCGGCATGCCGCTGGTCGAGGGCGAGGAGATCACCCCGCTGGAGCGCCTGGCGGTGTTCGCCGACAGCGGCAACGGCGTCAGCCTCGCCGTCGACTTCGCCACGCATCTCTTCGTGAACGTGGACCTGACGATCTCCTTGTTCCGGTCGCCCGGGACGGAGTGGATCTGCATGGAGGCGGCCACCGTGCTCGGCCCGGCCGGCCGCGGGCTGACCCGTTCGACCCTGTATGACGAGAATGGCGAGGTGGGGACGGCCACTCAGACCTTGTTCGTCGCACCGCGCAGGCCATGAAGCGCCATGATGGTGCCATGGTGATCGACCTCAACGCGGATCTCGGCGAGGGCTACGGCATCTGGCGGCTCGGCGACGACACGGCGCTGCTCGACATCGTCACGAGCGCCAACGTGGCCTGCGGTTTCCACGCGGGCGACCCGGTGACGATCCGGCGCACGTGCGCGGCGGCCGTCGACCGCGGCGTGGCGATCGGCGCGCAGGTGTCCTACCGCGACCTGGCGCATTTCGGGCGCAGGGAGATGGAGCTCGAGCCGGAGGAGCTCTGCGCCGAAGTGCTCTACCAGCTCGCGGCCGTCGACGGCATCGCCAGGGCGATGGGCGGCCGGGTGTCCTACGTCAAGCCCCACGGCGCCCTCTACAACCGGATCTGCCGCGACACGGTGCAGGCGGGAGCGGTGATCGACGCGGTGGCCGACTACGATCCCTCGCTGCCGGTGCTCACGCTGCCCGGCTCGGTCGTGCACGAGGTGGCGGCGGCCGCCGGCGTGCCGACGGTGAACGAGGCGTTCGCCGATCGCGCCTACACTCCCGCGGGGATGCTGGTCCCGCGCAGGGAGCCGGGCGCGGTCATCCACGACGTCGCGGCGGTGGCGGCCCGTGCCCGCCAGATGGCCGTGGAGGGCTCCGTGACGGCCTCCGACGGGAGTTCCGTCCCGCTGACCGCCCGTTCCATCTGCGTCCACGGCGACACGCCTGACGCGGTCCTGCTGGCGCAGGGGGTCCGCGACGCGCTGCTGGCGGCCGGGGTCGTCCTGCAGGCGTTCACGTGATCCGCAGGGCCGGGGAGCACGGGCTGCTCGTGGAGACGGGCTCGCTCGAGTTGTCGCACCGGCTGGACGCGGCGCTGCGGGCGGACCGGCCGGCCGGGGTGGCGGAGATCGTGCCGGGGCCCGCGACCGTGCTCGTGGTGGCGCCCGGGGCTGATCAGACGTGGTTGCGCGATCGGCTGGCGGCGGTCGCCGCCGAGGAGCGGGGCAAGGCCGGCGCCGGGGCGGCCGAGGGGCCCGTCGTGACGATTCCCGTGGTCTATGACGGCGCGGATCTCGAGTCGGTGGCGGCGCTGGCCGGCATCTCCGTGGACGACGTGGTCGCCCGGCATTCGGGGCGCGAGCTGGTCGTGGGGTGGCTGGGGTTCGCCCCGGGGTTCGCCTACCTCACCGGGCTCGATCCGGTGCTGGAGTCGCCCAGGCTGGACACGCCGCGCACGTCGGTGCCCGCCGGGTCCGTGGCGATCGCGGGCCCCTACTCCGCGGTCTATCCGACCGCCTCGCCCGGAGGGTGGCGGCTGCTCGGGCGCACGTCCGTGCGGGTGTGGGACGTCACGGCCGACCCTCCGTCGTTGTTCAGGCCGGGCATGCGCGTGCGGTTCGTACGCGAGGGAGCGCCGCCGTCATGAAAGGGGCGACGGCAACGCAGCGACCAGGGCTACTGAAGAAGAGGATGGCAGATGGCGACCGAGCCCGCCGGACGGAGTGAGGCCACGGGCACGTGATGATCGAGGTGCTGGCGCCCGGTCCGTACGCGACCGTGCAGGATCTCGGGCGGCCGGGTTACGCCCACCTCGGCGTGCCCCACTCGGGGGCGGCCGACGTGCCGAGCCTGCGGCTCGCCAACCGGCTCGTGGGCAACGCGGAGAGGCTGGCGGGGATCGAGCTGACGTTCGGCGGGGCCTGGTTGCGTTTCCACGACGGCGGGTGGGCGGCGCTGGCCGGCGCCCCGGTGGCGGTGACGATCGCTTCCGGCGGGGCCCTCGGTGGGACCCTCGATGGGAAAGGCAGGGGTCCGCACGAGGCCGTCAGGAGGGCGGGCGCGCGGGCCGGCATGGGTGTGCCGTTCTGGGTGCCCGCGGGGGCGGAGCTGCGTCTGGGGACGCCTGCCTGGGGGTTGCGCACCTATCTGGCCGTGCGCGGAGGGATCGCGGCCGAACCGGTGCTCGGCAGCCGATCGACCGACTCGCTGTCGGGGCTCGGCCCCGAGCCGCTGCGGGCGGGCGCGCTGCTGCCGGTCGGCCCGGCACGGGGTGACACCGCAGCCGGCACCGTGACCGGAATCGTCGCCGACCTCGCGCCCCTGCCCGGGCCCCGGCCCGCCGTGCTGCGTGTCATGCCGGGGCCGCGCGACGACTGGTTCACGCCGGACGCGCCGCAGGAGCTGTGCGGGGGGCCGTACGTGGTGAGCCAGGACAGCAACCGCGTCGGCGTGCGCCTGAGCGGCCCCGAGCTGGTGCGGGCCAAGGAGGGCGAGCTGCCGAGCGAGGGCGTGGTGGCCGGGGCCGTGCAGGTGCCTCCGAGCGGGCAGCCGATCGTCTTCCTCGCCGACCATCCGCCGACGGGGGGCTACCCGGTGATCGCCGTCGTGACGACCGCGGACCTGCCGGTAGCCGCCCAGCTGAGGCCGGGTGACGAGGTCAGGTTCACAGGACGACCCGCCCGCTGACGCAGGTGACGACCGAGCCGCCCACCCAGACCTCGCCCTGCTCGCCGGTGGAGACGTGCACCCGTCCCGCACGCCCGAGCGCGGTGCCCTGGCTCGCCACGTACGGCGCCGTGGCCCGGCCGGTCCGCAACAGCCACTGTGCCAGCGACGCGTTCAGGCTGCCCGTCACGGGATCCTCGACGGTGGTCCCCTGGGCCGGTGTGAAGGCCCGTACCTCGAAGGCGCACGGCGAGCCCTCCGGGTACGACCCCACCACGCCCACGTCGTGCGGGACCGGGCCGGGACGGAGCGCGAGCACCGCGTCGGCGTCGGCGAGCAGCACCGCCACCCAGCCGGGGCCGTTGTCGGCCCACTCGACGTCGACCATGTCGTCCCGGGAGATCCGCAGGGCCTCCGCGAGCCGCTCGACGAGCTCGTCCTCCACGGGTCCCGAGCGCAGCAGCGGCGGCGCCTGGAACGCGATCCCGGCGTCCGTCCGGCGCAACCGGATGAGCCCGGCCGCGCACTCCTGCGTGATCTCGCCGCCCTCGCGCGGCGCTCCCCCGGCCTCGAGCCAGGCGTGGCAGGTGCCCAGCGTCGGGTGCCCGGCGAAGGGCAGTTCGGCGCCCGGGGTGAAGATCCGCACCCGGTAGTCGGCCTCCGGCGTGGCCGGCGGCAGCAGGAACGTGGTCTCCGACAGGTTGGTCCACGCGGCGAACCGCTGCATCTCCTCGGTGCTCAGACCTTCGGCGTCGAGCACCACGGCCAGCGGGTTGCCGCGATAGGGGACGGCGGCGAAGACGTCTACCTGGCTGAATGCGCGTATCACACGACGGAGTCTGCCAGGAAGGGCTTTTCCCGTCGCCGTGCCACCCCCAGACTGGTCGATGTGGCGGATTTCGATGTGGTGGTGCTGGGTTCCGGACCGGGCGGGCAGAAGGCCGCGATCGCGGCGGCGAAACTAGGCAAGAACGTAGCGATAGTCGAGAAGCGGCACATGATCGGCGGCGTGTGCATCAACACCGGCACGATCCCGTCGAAGACCCTGCGCGAGGCCGTGCTCTATCTCACGGGCCTCAACCAGCGGGAGCTGTACGGCGCCAGCTACCGCGTCAAAGAGGAGATCACCGTAGCCGACCTCGGCATGCGCACGCAGCACGTGATCGGCAGGGAGATCCAGGTCATCCGCAGCCAGCTCGCCCGCAACAAGGTGGCGGTGCTGCAGGGCACTGGCCGGTTCCTGGACGCGCACACGATCGGCGTCGTCCACGAGGAGGGCAAGACGGAGGAGACGAAGGTCACCGCCGAGAAGATCGTGATCGCCACGGGCACGTCGCCGGCGCGGCCGGCGAGCGTCGAGTTCGACGACAGGACGGTCATCGACTCCGACGCCATCCTGCACCTCGACCGGGTGCCGGAGACGCTCGTCGTGGTGGGCGCCGGGGTGATCGGCATCGAGTACGCCTCCATGTTCGCCGCGCTCGGTACGAAGGTGACGGTGATCGAGCGGCGCGACCGCATGCT
Organism: Nonomuraea diastatica; assembly: GCF_004349015.1. Taxonomy (NCBI): domain Bacteria; kingdom Bacillati; phylum Actinomycetota; class Actinomycetes; order Streptosporangiales; family Streptosporangiaceae; genus Nonomuraea; species Nonomuraea diastatica. The sequence goes on along the minus strand of NZ_SMKP01000014.1, from coordinate 3,176 downwards.
GGAGTTCTGCGACCTGGAGATCGTGGAGGCGCTGAAATACCATCTGCGCGACCTGGCGGTGACCTTCAGGTTCGGCGAGAACGTCGCCGCCGTCGAACGCCGCCCCGGCGGTGCGCTGACCCTGCTGGAAAGCGGCAAGAAGATCCCGGCCGACTGCGTCATGTACTCCGCGGGCCGCCAGGGCAAGACGGCCGAGCTGTGCCTGGAGGCCGCGGGCCTGACCGCCGACGACCGGGGCCGGATCTCCGTGGACGCCAACTACGCCACGGAGGTGCCGCACATCTACGCGGTCGGCGACGTGATCGGCTTCCCCGCGCTGGCGGCCACGTCCATGGAGCAGGGCCGGCTGGCCGCCCAGCACGCGTGCGGCGAGCCGGTCGGCGACATGGACGACCTGCCGCCCATCGGGATCTACACCATCCCCGAGATCAGCTTCGTCGGGAAGTCGGAGGACGAGCTGACCCGCGACAAGGTGCCGTTCGAGGTGGGCATCTCCCGCTACCGCGAGCTGGCCAGGGGCCAGATCATCGGCGACTCGTACGGCATGCTCAAGCTGCTCGTGTCGCCGGAGGACCGGCGGCTGCTCGGCGTGCACGTGTTCGGCACGGGGGCGACGGAGCTGGTGCACATCGGGCAGACGGTCATGGGCTGCGGCGGCACGGTCGACTACCTGGTCAACGCGGTGTTCAACTATCCGACGCTGGCCGAGTCGTACAAGGTGGCGGCGCTGGACGCGATGAACAAGATGCGGGTGGTGGCCCGGCTCACGGCGGGGATGTGAGCCGGGTTCAGCGGGTGAAGCCGATCTCCACCCTGCGGTTCTTGGCACGGCCCTTGGGGTTGTCGCCCCCGTCGGGCAGCGCGTTGGGCGCGACCGGGTCGGCCTCGCCGTGGCCGGCCACGGCGAAGTCGGTTCCCGGCACCAGCTTGCCGAGCGCCTCGCGCACCGCCTCCGCCCGCTTGCGCGACAGCTCCAGGTTGTACGCATCGGAGCCCTTGGCGTCGGTGTAGCCGTCGATCTTCACCGGCTTGCCCGCCGCCTCGGCCTTGAGCAGCTCCGCCGCCTGCGCCAGCCGGCTCTCGGCCTTGCCGGTGAGCGTGGCCTTGTCGAAGGCGAACAGCACGTCGGCGGCCACTGTGATCGTGCGCTGCCTGCCGCTGGTCTCGTTGGTCACCGACTCGTCGAGGGTGGAGATCCGCTCGCCGATGTCGAGGATCTTGCCGCCGGTGTCCAGGGTCTTGCCGCTGATGTCGAGCACCGGCGCGGTGGCCGGCTCCCCTCCCTCCACGGGCGCCTGGATGGGCGGCGAGGGCGAAGACGAGGGGGCGGGCGTGAGGGTCGCGAGCAGCGACAGGACCAGCGCGCTAGCTGATCGGTACATTCGCCAGGGTCCCCACGTTCGGGATGTGCACGTCGACCGAGCCCACGTCCGCGGGCGGCGCGGCGAACGTGGCCGAGAAGACCGCGCTCTGGTCCTGCTTGAGGAACAGGGCCTCGATGCGGCTGCACACGCACCCGCCCTCGCTGTCCAGCGCCACGAGGTGCTTCTTGGCGTTCCTGACGTCGACCAGGTAGACGCCGTCCACGGTCGGGTTCTGCTTGGGCACGGCCGAGAAGGAGTTGTGCACCTGCCACCCGAGCCCGCCGCCGTCCTTCGTCACCGTGGCGGTGAAGGTGAGGTTGACGAACCGCTCCCTGCGGATCAGCTGGACGATCTCCACCTTGAACGTGTGGCCGTCGAACGTCCCCTCCCGGCCGGCCAGGACCCGGTCAGGGGGGACGGTGACCGCCGTGGACGCCCGCTTGACCGGCTCGGACCGGGAGGGCGCATCCTCTTCCGTGGATTGCGGCGACGATGGCTGGCCGAGCTGGCATCCTGCGGCGAGCACGGCGGCGGTCACGAGGGTAAGGACTTTCGTCAGCCTCATGAGGCCTGGAGTGTAGCGATATATCAGGACAATGTTCGGGACTCGCGGAGCACGCGGCGAGGCTGGTCCGCGGGATCGTCAGCGTGCCGGGCACGAGGAGCAGCACGTCTCACGTGGTCTGGCGTCGGAGGGTCATCGCGTCGAGGTTGAGGTAGTTGCCGCCACCCAGCTCCATCCGGATCGTGTTGTGCCCGCGCGCCAGCCTGACCCCGTCGAGCACGGCGGTGCCCCACTGGTCCCAGCCGCCCTCTGTGGCGGGGAACCGCAGGTCGGTGGCCTGGGCGCCGTTCACCAGGATGCGGCGCCCCGCGTCGCCCGCGCCGGCGGCGTAGCGGAAGCGCAGCTGGTGGGGCCTGGCGCGGCCGACGTTCACATGGATGGTCAGCGCCTGGTCCGCGGCGTTCCAGCCGGCGAGATAGCCCCTGCCGGTGAAGCCTGGCCGGCTGCTCTCCCCTCCGATGACCTCGGACCGCGCGTTCTCGGCCTCGTAGACGCCGTTCTCCGGTGAGCTGCCCGACCTCGACCAGCTCGCGATCCCCTCCCCGGGAGCCGCGGCCGAGCGCGCGGCACAGGGCGAGCGGGCTTCTGGAGCGATCGCGATGATCTATCCCGACGCGTCGGAGGCGTACGGTCTCGAACTGCTCGCCGCCGTGGAGGAGCGCTGCGCCGAACACGGGATCGCGCTCGTGATCAAACGCACCCGCGGCGACCAGGCGGAGGAGGAGCGCGCGATCGCGTCCATGGTGGACGGCGGCCTCGTCGACGGCCTGATCGTCTTCCCCGTCCACGGCGAGTACTACAACGCCCGCCTGCTGCGGACCATCCTCGCCGGCTACCCGCTGGCGCTGGTCGACCGCTATCTGGCGGGCATCCAGGCCTGCGCCGTCCACACCGACAACGTGGCGGCCGGCCGCACCCTCACCGACCGCCTGCTCGACCTGGGGCACCGGCACATCGCGTTCGTCTCGCCCCCGCCGGAGAACACCTCAAGCATCGAGGAGCGGCTGGAGGGCTTCCGCACCGCCCTGGCGGGGCGCGGCCTGCCTCTCAGCCACCAGCACCTGCTGACGGGGCTGTCCAGCACGCTGCCCCTGTCGGCGCAGCTGAGCGCCGTCATGGCCACCGAGGCCTGCGCCGCCCTCGTCTCCTCCCCTGTCGCCCCCGCCTGACCGCCCGTCGCCCGCGCGGGCGGCGGCCGGTCCGCCCCGCAGGGCCGAGCCGGCCGGGGAGGGTGGTCAGTCGGGGGT